>CALDDL010000373.1 GCA_937936675.1 uncultured bacterium | reverse complement strand
TAAGAAAGTATCACGAGATTGTTACTACAATTGTCGATGCGGTTATAGGATTGAATAATGCAGGCAACGTGATTTATTGGAACGAGAAGGCAACAAAGCTTTTTGAGTATAATAAAAGCCAAGTATTTAATCAGTTTATAGGTAAAGTAATCCCACAATTAGATAAACTTTTTTTTGAGAGCATAGTTGAAGAAGTAGCTCTCTCGGGTAAATGGGAAGGACAATTAAAACTAAATAACAATCCTGATGATGAAAGAAGAATTTTGGTTCGTCTTGCACCTGTATCTTCCGATAATGAAAAAATGCTTGTCGCTCTTTGTTCAGATATTACCGAAAGATATCGCCTGGAAAGAGAATTAAGAAATTCCGAAGAGAAATTCAGAAATATAGTAATCAATTCGCACGAGTTTATTTGTATTCTTGATCTAAATGGTGATATAGTTTATTCTAATCCATTTTTTAATGAACGATTTCTGCCCGAGCAGAATCCGGAGAAGATTAAAAATTTTACCGAATTTATCGAACCATTTTTCATCGAAAAGAATAAAATCAAATTTAATGAACTTTTTAGCGGTAGAGATCAGAATATAGAACTTCCTTTAATTACATCGGATAAAAAAAGAATTATTGTACTTGCAAGTTTCACTCCTTCTTATAATCTATCCGGAGAACCGATCTATTTTAATGCGATATTAACCGATATTACCTTGCAAAAAGAAGCTGAAAAAGATCTCCTTCTTATACGTTCGGTGTTTGAAGCCTCTAAAGATGGTATTGCCCTAGTATCTGACGGTAAATTGGTAATTATAAATGATTCGTTTGTAAGCATGTTCGGTCTCGAGAGTGCGGGTTCATCTCTCGGAAAAGATATTCTCGAGTTTGTCTCTTCCGGCGACCGCTCTAGCATGCGCAACTATCTCAATAGCATTAATAAGCGAATTGAAATTCCTCCTAGATTTGAATTTACGGCAGTTAGAACAGATAATAATAGTTTTATTGCCGAAGTATCAATCTCCACTTATGATGTATCGGGGGAAGTTTTTTCGGTATGGATTATTCGTGATATAACCGAAGAGAAAAAATCTCAGGACGCACTTAAAAAATCCGAAGAACGTTATAGAAATCTTGCTAATAATATCGATGAATCTTTTTGGGTTGCTGAAAGAATCGATAAGCAATTGAAAACTGTTCTTTATACTCCTGCAATAAAAAAAATTACCGGCTATTCTGCCGAAGAATTTATTCATGATAATAAACTTTGGTTTAATATTGTTCATCCTAATGACCTAGAAGAGATAAAGAATAAACAAAAACAATTTTTTGATGATATATCGCGTGATAATGAAGTATTTGAATATCGTATTTTAGATAAATTCGGCGGCACTGTCTGGATAAGAAATAAAATTTCAGTTGTTAGAAATTCTAAAGGAGATGTGTTTAATGCTTTCGGAATTATTAATGATATTTCTTTAAGCAAAAAAGCAGATGATGAATTAAAAAATTTTACAGAAAACTTAAAAGAACTAAACGAAACCAAAGATCGGTTTATTTCAATTATTTCACATGATTTAAGAACACCTTTCAGTTCTATTCTTGGATTCACTGATATCTTATTAAATGAAGATAAAATCAGCGATGAGAAACGAAAGGAATATATTAATTTTATTCAGGAATCTTCCAAGAGCATGCTTTCATTAGTTAATTCTCTTTTGGATTATACTCGTATTCAAACTGGTAGAATTAAATTTGAACCTGAACGTATCAGCTCAAAAGAGCTTTTTGAAAAATCACTTAAAGTGCTAGGCGGTGCGGCACTTCAAAAAAATATCAACATAGAACTGAATTTTCCTAAAGATTTATTCATTCATGCAGATGAAAGTCTTTTCTCTCAAGCAGTTAATAACCTTTTATCGAATGCAATTAAATTCACACGAAAGGGAGGGACTATTTCAATTACCTCCGCTCCCTCCGAAGATAAAAATAAAGTCGAATTTAGAATTAAAGATACCGGAGTTGGCATAAAGAAAGAAGATATGGCTAAGCTTTTCAAGGTGGACGCTAAATTTACAACTTCCGGCACTTCGGGCGAAAAAGGTACAGGGCTCGGTTTATCTTTAGTTCATGATATTATTAAGAAGCATGGCGGAGAAATTCGTGTTGAAAGTGTCCTCGGTAAAGGTTCCGAATTTATTTTTACGATTCCTGTTTCCTCCACTATTATATTACTTGTCGATGATACGAAGGCAGACCGTATTCTTTACTCGAAAATTCTTAAAAATATTATTCCCGAATATACAATCATGGAAGCAGAGGATGGAAGAGAAGCATTTAATCTAATTAAAATAAATTCTCCTGCGCTTGTAATTACCGATCACGATATGCCGATAATGAATGGAATGGATTTAGTGAAGCAAGTCTCAATTTCAGAATTTAAAATTAAGCCGCCAATTATTGTTTTAAGCAGTGATATCACTCCGAAAATAGAAAAAGGATATAAAGACTTGGGCGTTGAGTTTATATTCACCAAGCCCGTTAATCTTGCAGTCTTTAAATCCTCTATCGAAAAATCTCTCCGTAAGGTTTTTTACAATACTTAATTTTTCTTCTTAAGTACCATACCTGTTGATGGATCAAGATCTATTTTTAAAAATACATTATTAATTGTCTCGATACCGGCTTTATCTTTATTTACAAGTACTTGCCACTCGCCTTTAGGTAGATCAAAGCTTACGCTTTTTTCTTTGTCGGCATTGAATGCCACAATAAACGTATTTCCCTCATGCTCCAATAAATAACCAAATGCAAATGGAGTTTCTTTACTATCTCCGAATTTTATTTGGTCATATTCAGCATGTCTAAATGCGCCGTAGGTCTTACGTAACTGAATCAATCCTTTATAGTAATCGAATAATTCTTTATTGACCGCCGCATGTTTATAATTGATATAATTTGTTTCGTTATCCTTATTATATGAATTATGATCAAGTCTTCCTTTGTGCTCGTCATTTATTTTTAAATTATGAGGAATTACTTTTGAGCGGGCATATTCCTGACCTGAATGAATCATTGTCATACCTTGCGAAGTAAATAAGAAGAGTGCCCCTAACTTATTTAGCTTAAGTTGTATAGGAGTAAGTTTCGCATTCTTATCTCGATTTTTTATTATTTGATCGGGGGCAACATCATTAAGTCCCAAACGAATAAAATCTCCCAAAGTATATCCGTCATGAGATTCAAGATAATTAACGGAATGTTCCTTTTTCATAAAAAGACCAAGACTATCGCGCATCAAAGTGCCATTTACATAGCTCTTTATTCTTGTGGGATTATTATTTCCTTGCCATTTACCAAAGATCCAACCGAGATCAGTAAACGGATTTTCACCTTTGATACCGTTTCGTATTTGATCGTTCCAAGCACCCCAACCTCTTAATGAAAATCCTTGTGGGTCATATCCGCCGCCCCATGGTTCACATACAAATACAACACTCGGATTGATCTTCTTTGCTTCATGAATAATATCTTCGATGGTCTCCCAGTCAATAAGTTTGCCTAAATCGAATCTAAAACCGTCTATATGATATTCTTTCATCCAATAAAGAATACTTTCGATTATTAATCTTCTTGTCATTTTGCGTTCGGTTTTTAGGTCATTACCGCATCCGCTTACTGCAAGACAATTACCCTTATTATCTAATCTAAAATAATATTCTTTATCGATCTCTTTGAGATTACCAATTTCATATTCTGATAGATGATTATAAACCACATCCATCATTACACCAATGCCTTCTTTATGGAGACCTTTTACCATATCCTTAAAATCAGTAACTTGTTTGGAATCGGTTCCCATCCATTTATTCCATTTAAGCTCTTTAGTCTTTTGGCTATAATAAGATGCCGGAGCAAAAAATGCAGCGGTCATATATCCCCAATGATTCCTTTCATAAGGATTCCAAGTATTAAATTGTCCTGCTACTGAATCTTTATATGGCAGTTCTATATAACCAAAATCATGCGCAGGGAGAAGCTCTACTGTATTAACCCCCAAGGTTTTTAAGTATTCTAATCCGCCTGTTCTTTTTTTCTCAACTAATCCTTTGTATGTCCCTTTTTCCTTCACACCGGAACTCGGGTGAATCGTCATATCTCTAACGTGCATTTCATAGATAATTAAGTCTCTCCAATCTCTCTGAATCCAAGTATCGCCTTCCCAATTATACTCTTTATTATAAACAATAGATTTTCTTGGATTGCGATAAGTTGTAAAAGTAGCCACTGATTTTGAATATGGATCAATACATAATGGTTTCTCGCTCTTTAGATCATCTCCAACATGAAAAACTTTATAACCGTAAAATGTACCGCACAAATCTCCATCTATAATTACTTCCCAGACACCATTCTCATCCTTAGTCATTGAGTAGTCTTTTGATCTTTCGCTATCTACTTTTTTAAAAGTCAATAATTTTACTTCTATCGCAGATGGTGCGAATAACCTAAATACAGTTCTTCCATTTTCTAAGAATGATCCTAATTTTTTATCGGAATAAATCCTGTCAAGTTCTTTCTGTCTTTGTATAAATTGAATTGTATCTTTTGAAACATATCTTTCTTTTACAAACAATTTTGCTCCTTCGCTATTTGTTGTAGTGAATAAAACTATTAATAATACAACAACACTAATTCTGTTAATAAAGTTCATAAGTTATTATCGTTTTTTTTTCATAAAAATAAAGAAATTTATTTAACTAATATCATCTTTTTTGAATCGATGAAATTATTTATTTCTAACTTATAAATATAAATACCGCTTGCAAGATTTTCAGCATTTAATTCTATTTTGTGATATCCTCGATCTTCATATTTATTAACTAATTCTTTTACCTCTTTACCAATAGCATCAAATAATGTAATTTTTACATTTCCCGAAATGGGAAGTGAATATTCAATCACGGTAGTAGGATTAAACGGATTAGGATAATTCTGGCTCAAAGAATATTCCAAAGGTAATATAGATTCATCTCTTAATGAAGAAATAGAAAGCACTTCTTTAAGTATTTTTGAATTAGGATCGAATGTAATTGAAGCCGGTTTTTCACTTACAAAAAATTCAAATACCTCTTCTTGTGATGAATTAAACGCTGTAACGATTGTATCTCTTCCGCTGCCAAAACCGATCTTAAGTTCAAATGGCATAGTGAAGAACTGAGGATTACTATTTGATGTTTGTTTTAATCTTAAGAGTAACTTATACTTATTCGTTCCCGGAACTAGGGATTGATTCCAGCCAATATTATATCGAGGATAGTTTTCGCCATAGACCCATTCTCTGAAAAAATAATCAAGAGAGTTTCCGCTTACTTCTTCGCAAACACCCTGAAAATCTTCGGTTGTAACAACTCCATATCTGAATGCAGGTTTATCATGATAAGTTCTCATTACCTTGAAAAAATTATCATCCCCTAATACACCGCGAAGCATGTGAAGTACAATTGCACCCTTTGCATAAGATCTATTATAATTAAAAATGGAATTCACACTGCTGATATCATTTAGGTAAAGTGGTCCTTGTGCATTCATAGCCCCATTCATATTCGCCTGAACATCATTCATAAATGATGCTTTGCCATACTTTGCTTCTAAATAAATTGATTCAGAATAAGTGGCAAACCCTTCATTGAGCCAAATATTTTCCCAATTCTTACATGTTACCTTATCGCCAAACCATTGATGCGCAAGCTCATGAGCTACTACGGTCTCTTCAAAAGTACCCATTGAAGATATAGTCTGATGCTCCATTCCTCCGCCAAATCCAAATTGAGCATGTCCATACTTCTCTTTTATAAAAGGATATTCGCCATATTTCTCGGTGAAAATCCGTAGCATATCGATCGTTTTATCTAAAGCAAATTTAGTGTTTTCCGACCAATATACCGGATAAATATAATGATCCACCGGCATCGATTTGCCTTCGGCATAATTAAATGATGTATTATAAATTACAAAATTAGACATAGCTACGGATATTAAGTAGGGAGCAATAGGATAACTATTTTTCCATTTATATGTTTTCGTTCCATCTTGATTAGTAACTGTTTCCATCAATTTACCATTTGAAACAGAAACAAAAAATGGCTCCGAAGTTATCCATACATCCGATGAATCTGCTTTATCGGCGGGTGTATCTTTGCATGGGAACCAATCCTTAGAACCATAAGGCTCGCTTA
>CALDDL010000372.1 GCA_937936675.1 uncultured bacterium | reverse complement strand
TTTATTCTATATTCCAATGAATGGGATGATACAAAGTTTGAATGTTTCGGTAGCAACAGCCGTTACGCTCTATGAGGCATTACGGCAACGTGCAGAAGCGGGTATGTATAAAGAGCCATCTTATTCTATCGAACAATTAGAATCGCTTATAGACGAATGGTGCGATAAATGAAACAAACATTTATCAAAATAAATAAAATTGATGGTGAATTAATTTTCCGTGGCGATAAATCAATTTCTCACCGTTCGGTGATATTTAGTGCTCTAGCTAAAGGGAAATCGATCATCAATAATCTTTCTAATTCAGATGATGTTTCTTCTACAATTGCATGCTTCAAAAAACTGGGAGTAGAATTTAATTATCTCGAAGACCACATAGAAGTAATTGGAAGAGGAATAAATTCATTTCTTCCACCAACAACGCAATTGGATGCAGGTAATTCGGGTACGACAGCACGTTTACTATCAGGCATTTTATCCGCACAAAATTTTGAAAGCGAATTAATTGGCGATGAATCACTTTCTAAGAGACCGATGAGTAGAGTAGCTAATCCATTAAAATTAATGGGAGCTGATATCTCTCTTACGAATAATAATTATCTCCCCATGAAAATTAGTAAATCTTCTTTGCACCCAATAGAATTTGAGATGGATATTGCCAGTGCACAAATAAAGAGTGCGCTTCTCCTTGCGGCAATTCATCTTAATAATAAATCAAGAATTATAGAAAAACTTTTTACTCGTGATCATACCGAAAGAATGCTTCAATTACCTACGTTTTATGAAAACGGGAAAAAAATTATCCATGCTTCACAAGTGAATTATCCAAAAAATTCAATTTATAATGTCCCCGGGGATATCTCTTCAGCCTCTTTTTATATTGTTCTTACTTTATTATCAAAAAATTCTGAATTAATAATTAGAAATTCCTCATTAAATGAATCGAGAATTGGAATCATAGAGGTATTGCAAAAAATGGGCGGCGATATTACAATTATTAATCAAAGAAGCGATATGGGCGAGCCTATTGGAGATTTACTAGTTCGAAGCAGTGGAAATTTATCAAATATCAAATTGGACGAAAAAATAATTCCGAATATTATTGATGAAATTCCGATTCTATCTATTGTCGGAATTTTTGCCTCGGGTGATTTTGAAGTTCGAAACGCAAAAGAGTTGAGAGTAAAAGAAACGGACCGCATTAATGCTGTATGTCGTAATTTGGAACGAGCAGGAATAAACGTAACAGAATTTGAAGATGGTTTTAAATTATCTGGTTCACCAACTAAACAATCGAATATTTTTGAAAGCTATGGAGATCATAGAATTGCAATGTCTTTTGCAATTCTAGGAATGCTTTTAGAAAATGAAACTACAATCAACAATTTCGAATCAGTTTCTATATCAAATCCACTGTTTTTAGAACAGCTAAATAATATTACATTCTAGATTTCTATTATTTGGTGCTCGAACTTATTTATTTTGAGTTGATTAAATAATAATTTTACGAAGTTTATTCCATATTTATTTGCAAAGTGAATAAAATTAAGTTCTCTTTCCTGCAAATTATTTAATGGATAAAGATTATTTCTCATCTTTTCCAATTGTTTAATAGCCACATCGTGTTTTCTTATCTCTGCATCTTTAGTTTTGTCCTTAAGATTATTTAGGAGTTGAAGAATTTTTGATAATGTTTTCTCCGAAACCATCATCAGATTTTTATCGATAATTTCAATTCGACTATTAAGCTTATTAAATTCTTCGCTATAAATTTTCTCTATCCCATCAAAAAGATCATTACTTGCAAAGTCAGAAATTTTAGATAATACTTTTTCATTTAGAGATGATTCATCTCTAAAAAGGTCGGTATAGTTCAATTTATATTTAGCTAGTAAATTAGAAAATTGTTTTTCAATTATTACCGCAGATGCTCTTGGATAGATTATCGGTTGAACTAAATTATTCAATTTATAAAGGGGCGTAAGTTGAGCAAAATAACTTATTTCGCTAGGACCACCGATATAAAAAGCAGTCGGGAGGAGTGTATCTTGACAAATTGGTCGAAGCAAAACATTCGGACTAAATTTTTCAGGATGATTATCAATTTCGCTTAATATTTCTTCTTTAGAAATTTTTTTTCTTTTCCCTTTAAGTCTAAATTCATCTTCGACAGGTTCAATTAAAAGTCGTTCATTTCCCTCATTATAAAAAAGATTAATAGGTTTTACTTTTACTTGAGCATGATATAATTCTTCTAATTCTGCACTTCTTTCTACTAATAAAGCAGAACTCTTAGCAAAATTCGTGATTTCATTTTCAAAGAGTGGCTTCAGAGATTCTTTTACTTTTCTATCTGTTGGATCAAAAATTATTAAACCATATTCATCAAAGAGCCGAAGCAATAAATTCTTCATTGCAATACTAAAAGTAGAACCGGAGTAATAACATTTCTCTATTACTTCAAATAATTCTTTTGTAAAGTCAGTTTCTCTTAAATCTTCCTTTATTTCACTTATTAATTCATTAAAAGAGTCATTCAATTTAAGAGAAGCAACTGGACCTCTGTTTAATCCCTCTGGGACTTCTTTATCATAAGTAATTTGTTTTATTGAATTATCATTTGCGATGATATTTAGTGAGCGAATTTCATCGAAATCATGATCATCTCCTTCTAACCAAAAGACAGGTATAAAATTATAACCTTCAAAATTTTCTTTTAGCCAGAGTGCTAATTTAATTGCTGTAATGGTCTTGTATATAGTATATAACGGTCCGCCAAAAAGTCCTAATTGCTGTCCCGTTACTACTGCCAATGTTCTTTTTGATTCAAATAGATTTATATTTATTTCAGTCTGTTTTGAGACTTTAAAATCTTTATATTGATTTTTAATGATTTCTATTAGATTTTGTCTATTACATTTTTCACTGGTTGATAATTCCTTAAAGTGATCGGCATAATTATCTATATCTCTAAAATTCTTTGAAAAAAATTTATTTACATTATCAAATTCATTCAGATAATCAAGAAACAGATTTTGACTGCCGGGTAAATCCGAAAAATTAACAAACATTTAATCTCCTTAATTAGAAAAAATCTTAAATAATAAGATAAAATTTAATAAATTAGTGAATAACATAATAACATAACTTTGGAAGAGCCAATGGAAACAAAAAAAATTATATCGGTAGATTTAGGCGGAACAAAAATATTATCAGCATTAGTTAACTCAAAAAATGAAATCGTATCACGCGTTAAAATTCCAACTGATCCTTCCAAAGGAAAAGAAAGTTTATTAAAAGGTATAGCTGCTTCAGTTGAACAGCTATTAGGTGAAAATCAATTAACACAAAGTGATATAAAAGCAATTAGTCTTGGAGTTCCCGGAACAGTGAATCCAAATACCGGAATAATTGGAGATGCTCCGAATTTGGGCATCAAAAATTTTAATATCAAAGAGGGAATGGCCAAATATGTAAATATCCCTGTCTTAATTGAGAATGATGTTAACTTAGCAGGACTAGGAATAAAAAGATTTGAGTATAATGACGAAGTAAATAATATGCTCGTGATATTTGTTGGGACGGGAATTGGAGGTGCGTTATTCTTTGACGGCAAAATATATCGCGGATCTTCTTTTTATGCCGGTGAAATCGGACATATCCATATTGACCCAAAAGGTAATTTTTCAAACAAATCAAAAACCACTTTTGAGCTTTCAGCAGGGAGACCAGCGATAGTAAAGGGAATTACTAAAGATATTAAGAATGGAAAGAAGAGTGTTCTTAAAGAATACATAACCGAAAAGAAAAGTATCAAAAGCAAAGCCCTCTTAAACGCGCTTAAGAAAAAAGATAAAGTTGCAATTCAACATATTAATAATGCTGCCGATATTATTGGTACTGTTCTTGGAAATGTAACAACGATTCTCAATCTTGATACGATAGTAGTTGGAGGTGGTGTAGTTGAAGCAATGCACTCATACTTTATCCCGAGAATTAAAAAAACTTTCAAAGAAAATGTTCTAAAAGAATCGGGAGCTCACGTAAAAATAAATTATACTAAGTTAGGCGATGATGCACCATTATTCGGAGGTATCGCTTTAGCCGAAGAATTTCTAAAGTAATTTATTAAAACTTTCTTCTATCTCAATTAATTGGGAAGTTAATTCTTCCCAATTATTCATTTTTTCTTGTAATATTAACTTTGAACTTTCATAAAGTTTACTTTTTTCTTTAACTAAAAGAGGATTATTAAATATTTCGGGATTGAGCAATTCCTTTTCTGTCGTACTTATTAATTCTTCAAGATTAGCAATCTCTTCTTCAATTAGATCTATTTTTTTCTTTAAGTGTTTAGTGGCATCATGTCGCTTTTTTCTAACTTCGGCTTCGATTCTTTTTTGGTCTTTTCGAGTTTCTTTGGATGAAGAGAGAGTTTTTTCCTCGATCATTTTGTCATTTTCTGACTGCTCTTTCTTTTTATAGAAATAATAATCGAGATTACCCATATAAAAATTAGCACTGCAATCTCTTAATTCCAATACCTTATTAATAATCGGATTTAAAAAATCTATATCATGCGAAACGATTAATAAAGTACCCTGAAAATTAATTAATGCCTTTTGAAGTTTTGCCTTTGAAGAGACATCTAGGTGATTAGTAGGCTCATCTAATATTATTACGTTTGATTTAGTCAAAAGGAGTTTCGCGAGTGCTACACGACTTTTCTCTCCACCGGATAGAACTTTTATTTTCTTAAATACATCATCTTCAGAAAAGAGGAAAGAACCAAGAAGAGACCTTAATTGTCCTAATGTAACATCTTCATTAATTGAAGAAACTTCATCAATGATTTCATTTTCAAGATTAAGATCCTCGGTAGCTTCTTGTGCGAAAAAAGATAAGAATGAATTATGACCTAATTTTACTGTTCCTGAGGTAGGTTCAATTTTTCCGGCAATCAATTTTGCGAATGTAGTTTTACCTGCTCCATTTGGACCGATTATAGCAATTTTATCTCCACGATTAATTTCCAAATTAATATCCGAAAAAACTTTAAGTGAAGAATAATATTTAGAAAGATGGCTAACTTCGATAGGTACGCTACCGGAAGCAGGGGGAGGTGGAAAGCGCATCTCTAAATTATTTTCTTTCTCGCTAACTTCCGAGATTTCAATCTTATCAAGCATTTTAATCCTACTTTGAACTTGACGAGCTTTAGATGCTTTGAACCGGAACCGTTCAACAAAACTTTCAATCTCTTTAATTCTTTTTTCTTTATTCTTTAATTCGTTCCTAAGTTGAATTTCTCTCTCTTCTTTGTATCTTAGGTACTTATCATAAACACCATTATAAAAAGTAACTTTCTTATTATAAATCTCTATTGTCTTACTTGTTACTTTATTAATAAAATAATGATCGTGTGAGACAAGAAGTATTGCACATTTTAAGTTGATTAAATAATTTGTTACCCATTCTACTGTATCTATATCAAGATGGTTAGTAGGCTCATCCAAAAGTATCAAGTCATTATTCCCAAGTAGAATTTTTGCAAGATGAATTCTCATTTGCCAACCGCCCGAAAATTCTTCTGTATATCTTAAAAAATCGTTCTCTTTGAATCCAAGTCCTATAAGTACTTTTTCAATTTTATTATCTATACTATAAAATTCGGAATTTTCCTTCTCGATCGTGATTTCACCTAATTCATCAAGTATGCTATTTCTTTCTTCAATTTCAATATCTTCCGCATTTAACATTTCAATTAAGTGTTCTTCACGTTGATGAAGACCGACTAAATTTTCCATCGAACTTTTAACTTCATCAAAAAGGGATTTACCGCGGAAGGCTAGAAAATCTTGGGGAAGATAACCTTGTCTAAAATTTCGTGGGAATAATAGTTTACCTGTTTCCGGTTTCTCGGTGCCGGTTAGAAGTTTTAGAAAGGTTGACTTACCGCTTCCATTAGAACCAACCAATGCAATTTTATCGCCACGATTAATTTTTAGATTTACATCGCTGAATAAATCTTCACCTGTAAATTGAATAGAAAGATTTATTATATCGATCATTTATTAATTACCGCCACTTTTGATGTAGTTGAATTATTTCCTTCAGAATCATAAGCTACTATAATATAAATGCCGCTTGCAACATATTTACCATCTAAATCTTTACCATTCCAAAAGGCAACACTTCCGCCCGGAGTGGAAATCTCATTAATCATTTGTCCCGAAACAGAAAAGATTTTTATTTTACTATTCTGTACTAATCCTTCAATAGTAAGTTTTACTTCATTGCCGTCAATATAAAGGGGATTAGGATAAACAAAAAGTTCCGAAAAACTTTCCTGCGGCAGAAGGGCAGAAGTTTTTAATGATGTTAATCCATAGTCCGAGCCGGCATATAAAATGCCTTTCTTTTTATCGAATGCGAGATTTTTAATATCGTTTGTCGGTAATGGGCTATTTTCGATTGTATAGTGTTCTAGTAGTTGAATTCCGTCTGAAGAAAAATAATAGATTCCGTTCTTCGTAGCAATCCATTTATTATTAAGCGGATCAACTAAAATCGATGATATCGATTGGCTTCTTAAAGATAGAGCAATAGCATTTGTAATTTTGGGCTTTGATACATCAGGAATAAGACTAATACCTTGATTAGTTCCGATCCAAAGCTGACCCCTTAAATCAATCGCTAAACTAGTAATCTCATCACTAATTAATCCATCATTTCTTCCAAAATAACCGAACTTATCATCGGTTAGATTCTCAAAAGTTTTATTTTCATCGTAGTAATATAGACCTCGGTCGCCGACAGTAACCGCAAACCACTTCCTATCGTTTTGGTCGATAACCAAATTACCTATTAATTCATTCTCATTAATTAGTGGACTTTTAAATTCATAATGATAAAATTTTTTTTCCGGAGTCATAACTGATAATGGTTTTCGGGATGCTGATTGTAGATTAGTCATCCAAATATTGCCGCGTGAATCTGTTTTTAAATCATATATAACAACAAAATTTGGATCAGCAGGGATACCAACCAAGTCGCTTGTTTTAGCATTATAGTTATTAAAAATGCCATCTTTGAAAGTACTAAACCCACGACCCCAATTAGCAAAATAGATTGTTCCCTCGGAAGAAGCAAAAACATTGTGATAAGCATTAGATACTAATTCGGGATTAGTTGTGATATTGTAATCTTTCCAAGAAGAACCATCGAATTGAAAAACCCCGATTCCATAAACATCTCTGCCAGTTGCCACCCAAAGATTGCTTTTATTATCTACCGAGATATTTATAAAATTATTACTTGTAGGTCCTTCCGGGATTAGTATAGAAGTTTCGTTACCTGTTAATTTAACCAGTCCCTTATCTGTACCGATAAAAGTGCCAAGTGAATTTTTTATTACTGAAGTAAAGATCAAATTAATGTTCGAGTAAATTGAAATTACTGAGTTAATTTCAGATATAGTATAAAGTTCGCTGGAAGTAGCCATCAAAAGTTCATTTTGATAAGCAAATATATCTTTGACATTCATTCCGCCAAGAGCAATAAGATTCCAAACATTATTATCTCCTAATGAATATACTCCTGTATTTGTTGCAACTACTAATTTATTTTTGAAAAAGCCGATTTTATTAATATTAGATACCTTGATATCGGAAAATAAGTTGAAATTATTCCAAGATTCCGGAGCCAATAGATTTTGTGCCCCCGGTTTTTGCACAGCAATACCACTTTCGGTTGCTACATATAATAAGTTATTTTTAATAGAATTTCTTACTTTAACTTCTGAAGCAAATGTACCCAGCTTTAGAAAAGAATCTAAAAATGTATAAGTAGTTGTATTTATTAATGATAATCCAAAATCAGTCGATACAAATGCCGTATCATTTGATACGTAAATATCATTGATCTGTTTTTGACTTTTCGTAGTATTGGCGATATCATTAATTTTAACGAGAGAACTATTTTTCGGGTCATATACATTTATAAACCCTTCAAAAGAGCCGATCCATATTTTGCCTGTTTTATCTACTGCAATAGAAGTAATAATTTGGCTGCTCAATCCGGCAGTTTTATTTATAATTTCAAATAGATTTTCTTTTGTATCAAAGGAAGAAATACCTCCGCTCGTAGCGCTCCAGATGTGAGTATCAGAAGCCGCTATTCCTTTAATATTTTTCATATCGGAATAGTTTTGCCATATTTGAGCATCTGTATAAGCAGTAAGTAATAATAGAAGTATCGAGATTTTTAATCTCATTTATATCTCCATGAAAAGTTTTTACAAATTTACAATTTTTTGTTGATTTAGGAAGTATAGAATTTATTGCCTTTTTGAATTATCGTTGTAGCATTTTTTTCATTGTATTTATATAGGAAGGGGTTATAAAATATTTACCTAAATAGGCATCATCATTTTTTTTACCGCCATGGAAATCAGAGCCGCCGGATGCAAGGAGACAATATTGAGCTACAATTCCTTTATAAAATTTTACTTGAGAATCCGAATGACTCGGATGTATTACCTCAATTCCATCAATCCCCGCATTAATTAAAGCAAGTATAACTGATTCTTTCATATTGGCTGGATGAGCAATAAAAGAAAGTCCTCCTGAATCACTGATTATTTTTAATGCGCTTTGAGGTGAAACGTGAATCTTTCTTTCATAAGCAGGTCCGTTATCTCCAATGTATTTATCAAAGGCATGATAGTAATTTTCTATATAACCCAAATCCAAGAGTGCATAAGCAATATGAGGTCGCCCAATTGCAGAATTATTCGCATGCACTAATACATCATCCATAGAAATTCTAATACCTAGCTTGTTCAATTTCAATATGATTCTTTTAGCTCTATGAAATCTTTCATCTCTAAAAAAAGAGAGATACTTATTAAGTTCTTCATTATTTATATCCATAAAGTAACCGAGAATATGAACTTCACGGTCTTCTATATCAGTGCTAATTTCTACTCCGGAAATTATCTCAATCCCATAATCTTTAGCTGCCGTAATAGCTTCAGTTATTCCGCTTGTATTATCATGATCGGTAATACTTAGTATAGAAATTCCTCTATCTGAAGCTAATTTAACTACTTCGGTAGGAGAATATATCCCGTCCGATAAATAGGTATGAGTGTGGAGATCGACTTTTTCCAATTATATATATGTTTCTTTAAATTTTTCGTAATCCAGAATTCTTAATTTAGAACCTTCTAATTCTATTAATCCTTTTTTTGCAAATGAATGGAGAGTTCTTGAAATAGTTTCTCTTGAAGTACCTGCCATATTAGCCAGATCTTGCTGAAGAGGTAGTTTTTCAATTTCCACAATTCCACGTTTAATCATTCCGATATCATCTGCAAGTTGCAGTATAACAGTAGCAACCTTTCCTTCGGCATCTTTAAGTGAAAGAGCTTTGATTTTCATATCTGCGGCGCGTAACCTTTTAGTTAGCTCCTGTAAAAGAGAGATAGATATTTCAGGGTAAGATTTTAATAAATCCAAAAATTCTTTTCTTTGGATCATAAATAGCTCAGTTGGCTCAGTGGCTGTAACAGTTGCCGACCTAGTAAGACCATCTAATATTGCCATTTCACCAAAGAAATCGCTTTCGGATAAAATCGTGAGAATAACTTCTCTTCCATCGTTGCTTGAACGAGACACTTTCACTTTCCCCGAAACAATCATAAAAAGTGCAGAGCCGACTTCTTCTTCCAATAAAATGATCTGATCTTTTTCAAAATTTCTACGTGAACCCACCAACTCGATTTTTTCGAGTGTAGTTTCGGGAAGTTCCATAAATATAGGAACATATTTCAAGAAATCTGAAGAGGGCATTATTCACCTGCCATTTTTAAAAATTAGGGAACTAAAATAAATAAATGTTTTATAAAAATTAATTAATCATAATACGATTATTTCCTTAAATAATCTATTATAGTTCTAAATTGAATAATCGTATCCTTTTTGTTATATTTAAGATTGAATTTAACTAAAATAATTATATATGGAGGTAAAATGGCCGTTAAAGTTGGAATCAATGGATTCGGAAGAATTGGGCGCTTAGTTTTTAATGCTTTTGTTGAAAAAGGGCTATTAGGCAAGGAAGTTGATGTTGTTGCCGTGGTTGACGTTTCAACCGATGCTAAATATTTTGCGTATCAATTAAAATATGATTCAGTTCATGGTCAGTTAAAAGCTGATGTATCAAGTGAAAAAAGCAGTTCAGATGTAGAGTCTGATGATGTATTGGTAGTAAACGGCTATAAAACAAAATGTGTTCTTGCTCAAAAAGAACCTTCACAACTTCCATGGAAAGAATTAGGTGTTGATTACGTTATTGAAGCTACCGGATTATTCACATCATCCGATAAAGCTAAAGGACACTTAGAGGCAGGTGCTAAGAAAGTTATTATCTCTGCTCCGGGTAAAGGAGATGTAAAAACCCTCGTAATGGGCGTAAATGATAATGAATATGATGCTGCAAAGCATGATATAGTATCAAATGCTTCATGTACAACTAACTGCTTAGCTCCTGTTGTTCATGTTATATTAAAAGAAGGTCTTGGGATTGAAACAGGTTTAATGACTACAATTCACTCCTATACAGCAACTCAAAAAACAGTTGACGGTCCATCGAAAAAAGATTGGAGAGGCGGAAGAGCAGCTGCTATCAATATTATACCATCATCAACCGGCGCAGCTAAAGCAGTTGGCGAAGTACTTCCTGTAACAAAGGGAAAATTAACAGGAATGTCTTTTAGAGTTCCTACCGCTGATGTTTCTGTTGTTGATTTAACTTTCAGAACAGAAAAAGATACTTCTATCGAAGAAATTGACGCTTTATTCAAAAAAGCTTCTGAAACTTATTTGAAAGGTATCTTAGGATATTGCAATGAGGAATTAGTTTCTACTGATTTCATTCATGATAACCATTCTTCCATTTATGATTCATTAGCTACTGTTCAGAATAATTTAAAGGGAGAAAAGAGATTCTTTAAAGTTGTTTCTTGGTATGATAACGAATGGGGTTATTCATGCAGAGTAGTTGATTTATTATTAAAAATGATCAAAGCATAATTATAATGTAATTAGTTTAATCAGACGCAGTTCCTTATTTAAGGCTGCGTCTTTTTTATATGTATATTTTTTTGGAGGAATAAATGAAAAAATTATCTATCGATAATGTGGACCTCAAAGGGAAGAGAGTACTTGTAAGAGTGGATTTCAACGTGCCTTTTGACGAGAATCTACAAATCACGGATGATATTAGAATTACTTCAGCTTTACCAACAATCAAAAAAATAATTAAAGAAGGCGGAAAAACTATTTTGATGAGCCATCTTGGCAGACCAAAAGGTTCTCCAAATCCGAAATATTCATTAAAACCGGTAGCGGTTCGTCTTGGTGAACTTTTAGATTGTGAAGTGAAATTCGCTTCTGATTGTGTCGGTGAACAAGTAAAAGCAATAGTAAATTCACTTAAAGACGGAGATGTTCTCTTATTAGAAAATCTGCGTTTTCATTCAGAAGAAGAAAAAAATAATCCTGAATTTGCCGAACAATTAGCTGAATTAGGAGACGTTTATATTAATGATGCTTTCGGAAGTGCTCATAGAGCCCACGCATCCACCGAGGGAGTAACCAAATATATTAAAATCAATGCTGCGGGTTATCTAATGCAGAAGGAACTTGATTATTTGGGAGGTGCTGTTTCTAATCCTGAAAGACCATTTACTGCAATTCTTGGCGGTTCTAAAATCTCCGGTAAAATAGATGTAATTGAAAATTTGTTGCCTAACGTAGATTATTTATTAATCGGCGGCGGGATGGCATATACTTTCTATAAAGCTATGGGATTAGAAATCGGAGGTTCATTATTAGAAGCCGAAAAAATTGATCTCGCAAAAGAAATGTTAGAAAGATTTAAGACTTCTAAAGCAAAGGTTATCTTACCTAAAGATGTAGTAGTGGCAAAAGAATTCAATAATGATTCACCTTCACATGTTGTTGAGATAGATTCGATCCCTGCCGATGAGCAAGGATTAGACATAGGTCCAAAAACAATTGAAGAATTTAGTGAGATTATCAGAAAGAGCAAAACAGTTCTTTGGAACGGTCCAATGGGCGTTTTTGAATTTGATAATTTTGCTAAAGGTACAGATGCAATAGCTCAAGCATTAGCAGATGCTACTGCCGATGGCGCAAAAACAATTATCGGTGGTGGAGATTCTGCCGCTGCAATTAAGAAAGCAGGGCTTGATGATAAAGTTTCTCATGTATCAACAGGCGGCGGTGCTTCTCTAGAATTCCTCGAAGGTAAAGTTCTTCCCGGAGTTGCTGCTCTTAACGAAGCATAATCAATTTTATATAATCCCGGAGTAAACCCGGGATTATATGACTTTTATCTTATTGAAAATTAAATTAACTTGAGAACTGATTAACAGGGGAAATTGATGGGTTTAGATTCACGCGATTATTATAAACCTTCGGGGATGGGGGGATTTAGTTACTTCCCGCCGGTACTTAAAATACTGCTTATGATAAATGTAGCGGTATTCTTTATTCAAATGTTATTTGATAACGTAATGTTCGGCGGTTACCCGGGAGCATATATACTAAATCGGTATTTTGCTTTGAATCCAATTGGCGGATTTGACCAAGCGGGATTCAGTTATAATTTCCAAGTTTGGCAATTGATTACCTATCAATTTATGCATGGATCATTTTCCCATATCTTATTTAATATGTTTATGCTTTGGATGTTTGGTATGGAGATAGAGAATATAATGGGCTCAAAAAAGTTTTTAATTTTTTATCTTTTATCCGGTGTTGGCGCAGGGTTACTTCAAATACTTGCATCACCCTTTCTAGAAAGTACGTTAGCTCCTACAATAGGCGCTTCCGGTGCTGTTTATGGTGTTATGATTGCTTTTGCAATGTTTTTCCCCGATCGATATATATTCCTTTATTTCCTTATACCTGTAAAAGCAAAATATCTTATTGCATTCCTCATTGTTTTTGAATTTTTATCAATAAATACAAGCGGATTTGTAGCACATTTAGCTCACATCGGAGGAGCATTAACTGCATTAATTTTTATACTCGCTGATAAGAAAAATAATTTTAATTTCAATCGGTTATTCAGCTCCTTTAAAAAATCCGGTAGTTCATCAGGTCAGTTTTCTTCGGGATTTAGAAAACCAAAAAATCCTTTTGAAAAAGATGTTCAAGAAGCTAAGTATTATGATATAAATGATAAAAATAATGATGAGTCTTTTGAAGTATCTCAAGAGGAGATCGATAGAATACTTGATAAAATTAGTCAAAGTGGTTATCAAAAATTAACCGACCATGAAAAGAAAGTATTGTTTGAAGCAAGCAAAAAGAAATAATATCCTTCTTTTTCTATGTCTTTTTATTCTTATCTCATGCGGAGGAATAAAGGATGAAGAATATAAAAATTATGCTAAATTTTATGTCGATAAAACTGTATTGACGGAGACTTATAATCATGATTCCATTAAATTAAATAGATCGCTAGATAGTCTTTATTCGGCTACCAAAATTAATCCTGATAAATTCAATAAGTTTATTTTAGCTCTTAAAGAAGATAAAGAAAAATGGAACCTTTATTATAAAGAAGTGGACGAATATTTGGAACTACAAATGAAAAAAGAAAAGTAATTATTCGTTTAATAATTCAATAATCTTCACACCAATCTTATTGTATCTTGAAAGAGAAAAACCTTTTATACTCATAAGCTGTGCCGGTGTTTTTGGCTTTTCTAAAACAATCGCTTTTAATAATTCATCTTTGCAAATCAAATATTCAGGTTGATTAAATTTTCTTGCAGCTTCGGCTCTAATTTTTCTCAATTCCAAAAATAGTTCTTCTTCTTTTTCATAATCAATTCTTACAGAAGTTAATTCCCTTTGACTTATATCGAAATCAAGTTCATTATCAAAGGAATTGCAGTTATCACATTTACCGCACTTAAAATTAGAATGTCTTTCACCAAAATAATCAAGAATAAAATATGAGCGGCAGATTTCGCTTTCGGCAAAACTTTGTATTTGATTTACTTTTGAAAGTTGATAATCGCGGTGTTTAAAAGCATCGATAGAATTAATCTTTAGTTCGTTGGCTTTAATTCTAAATCCTATGAGTTGGATTGCCCCTTTACCTGCAGGCAGATTAATTTGTGCAAGACCCATATTTGATAAACTTTTTATTTTATCTATCAGTTGTTCTACAGTTATATCTAATATACCGGAAAGGTGTTCTACATTTAATTTTACTACTGAGTTAAATAATTTTAGACCCTCAATTCTAAGTAAGGTAATGGTAATATCTTTTAGTATCGAATCGGGAGTGGAATCAATAAATTCTCTTAAATAATGTTGCGGTACAGTAATTTTAATGGAATATGAGGAATGTAATGAATTTAGCTGTCTGAAATAACCGGAATGAACTAGTGCATTTATTGCCACTTTCAGTTGTGATTCTGAAATTTTCTTTAGTATAGCAAGCTTAATAATATTTTCATCAATGTTCATAAATGTAGTATTAGAGCTTCCAAGACCAATTTGGTAATAGTTTAATACGAGATCATAGACCATCATTATTTGTGAAAAATCGGGATAACTGCTATTAATTATTTGTCTTTGTAAAACTATATCTCTAGGGTTATATAATAAAATAGCTTTGGATTCATTTCCGTCTCGTCCGGCACGTCCAATTTCTTGATAATAATTCTCAATCGAAGATGGAGTTTCAAAATGAATCACGGTTCTGATATTACTCTTATCGATACCCATTCCGAAAGCATTAGTAGCACAGATTATTTCTATTTTCTCATTAAGGAAATCATCTTGAATCATTTTCCTTATCTCGGCATTTAATGCACCATGATAATAAGTAGCATTAAAACCAAATTTTTGTAATTCATTAGCTGTTTCTTCTGCTGAACGGCGTGTAGCAGTATATACAATTGCCGGTAATTCTAATTTATTAAATAATCTTACAAGGTCTCTTTTTTTATTCGCAGATTTAATCACTTTTATCGCGATATTTGGACGTTCAAAACCTTCTACATACACTGATGGATTTTTCATCTCAAGAAGTTTAATTATATCTTCTCTTACAATCTGATTGGCAGTTGCCGTAAAAGCTGATACACTATCAATTTCTAGGAATTTTACAAAATCAATTATCTTTCTAAAGCTAGGTCTAAAATTATGTCCCCATTCGCTAATACAATGTGCCTCGTCAATAAATAAATATGAGGGTTTTAAGTCTTTTATAATTTTTATAAAAGATGTGTCAGATAATTTTTCAGGAGAGAGATAGACTAATTTCACTTTTTTCAAAGTAACTAGATTCATTGCTATACGGTAATCGCTAGAGTCTAAACTGCTATTAATAAAAACGGCATTTAAATTATTTTTATTTATTGAATCTACTTGGTCTTTCATTAATGAGATTAATGGCGATATAACAATTGAAATAGAATCGCTTAGAAGGGCAGGCAGTTGAAAGCATAAGGATTTACCCCCACCAGTGGGAAGTATTGCTAGAACATCTTTTCCCTTAATAATATCTTTTATTATCTCTTCCTGACCGCTTAGGAAAGATGTAAATCCAAAATGCTCTATTAAATGTTCTTTTAATTTCATCTACTAATTTTACTATATAGATTACTAAATTCCCAAAAATATTCTTAAAAATCTAATTTTTATTAAAAACAGTAAAAATTACTTATAATTAAGCTGAAATAAGAGGTAAATATTTGGTATAATTATTGTATCTAATTTTTGTTTTTAAATAAATTTTAATGGTTAATTATGGCAAATGACAAATTGAAACTCGAAGACTTACTAACCGGAGTGCAGCGCACAGATGATAGTGAAAGAATTGAGTATGTAGCAATTATTGGTGGTGGAGTAATGGGACAAGGGATAGCACAAACGATCTCTGCTGCCGGTATCGATGTACTTCTCGTAGAACGAGATAAAGATGGAATGGAAAGAGCTAAGGATAGCCTAAAAGCAAGTATGGAAAGAGAAATTGCTCGCTGGGCTATGACTCAAAGTGAAATGAAATCGATCTTGAGCAGAATTAAATGGACTTTTGATAAAAATGAAATTCCTGAATGTGATTTAATAATTGAGGCAGTTGATGAAAGTATTGATTTGAAAAAAAAGATATTCCGCGAGTTAGATGCTATCGCTCGACCTGATACAATATTCATTTCAAACACTTCTACGCTTAGTTTAACAAAAATAGCAGATGCTACAAAAAGAAAAGATAAAATAATCGGGATGCACTTCTTAAATCCTGTTCCAAAGGTTGCTCTTGTAGAATTAGTAAAGGCACTTGAGACGTCTGATGAAACTGTTGCTAAGATGAAAAAATTTGCTGCTAAGATCGGGAAAACTGCGGTTGAAGTTTATGAATATCCGGGTTTCGTTACTACGAGAGCAATTGTTCCTCTTTTAAATGAAGCCATGTATATTTTATTAGAAGGAGTGGCTAAAGCTAAAGATATTGATACAGCGATGCGACTTGGTTATCATTTCCAAATGGGTCCGCTTGAAATGGCTGATTCGATGGGACTTGATGAAGTTCTTGCTTGGATGGAAACTTTATGGAATACTCTTGGTGAGCCTCGATATCGTCCTTGCCCAATTTTAAGAAAATTAGTTCGGGAAAGAAAATTAGGCAAAAAGACTTTTGAAGGTTTCTACCTTTATGATAGCGAAGGCAAAATAATTGAAAAGAATTAGGGGATAAAATGAAAATTTTAGTTTTAAACTGCGGTAGTTCTTCTATAAAATATCAATTTATGGATACTGACGATCGCATTGAATTAGCAAAGGGTTTAGTAGAACGTATAGGAATGTCGAGTGCAGTACTTACTCACACACCGATCGGAAAAGATAAAATTAGAATAGTAGGCGAAATTTTAGATCATTCAATTGCTATTGAATATGTAATAGCAGTTTTATTAAGCCCAAATCATGGTGTAATTAAAGACAAAAAAGAGATTGAGGCGGTGGGACATCGTGTAGTTCATGGCGGCGAAACTTTCTCAGGTTCTGTATTAATTACATCACAAGTAATGAAAGCATTAAAAGATAATATTGAACTCGCTCCACTTCATAATCCGCCAAATATAAAAGGTATTCAAGCTGCGATAGACCATCTTCCTAATACTCCGCAAGTTGGTGTATTTGATACTGCATTTCATGCGAAAATGCCTTCTCAAGCTTATTTATATGGTCTCCCTTATGAATTATATAAAAAATATAAAATTAGAAGATATGGTTTCCATGGCACTTCTCATAGATATGTTTCAGAAAGAGCTGCGGCGATGTTAGGAAAAGATTTAAGTGAAATCAAACTAGTAACTGCACATCTCGGCAATGGGTGTAGTATGGCTGCTGTCGATAAAGGTATTTCGATTGATACTACAATGGGCTTTACTCCATTAGAAGGTCTATTGATGGGGACAAGAAGCGGCGACATGGACCCATCAGTTATCCTTTATATAATGGGTAAAGAGGGGCTTTCACTTTCGGAAGCAAATACTTTACTCAATAAACATAGCGGTCTTATTGGGTTAAGTGGTGAAAGTTCTGATATGCGCGAAATTGAAGCTGCTGTTCTAGAAGGTAATAAAAAAGCTACTTCAGCATTTGATGTCTTCTGCTATCGAATTAAAAAATATGTTGGTGCTTATGCTGCTGCAATGGGAGGAATAGATGCTCTCGTTTTCACTGGCGGTATTGGTGAAAATTCTACTATGGTTAGAGAAAAAGTTTGTAAAAATTTAGATTTTCTCGGGATCAAATTTGATAAAGAATTAAATGAAAATGTTAAAGGTGAATGTGAAATTAATACTCCCGATTCTACTACAAAAGCATTAAGAATTCCGACAAATGAGGAATTAGTAATAGCACTGGATACGGTACAAATTGTATCCGAACAAATGAAAAGCTTAGAATAAATTTAATCCCGCTTAGTGCGGGATTTTTTTTCCTTTCTCTTTTATGTAAATTAGATTTTTAAAATAGGATCAAAATGGATTTTAACTTATTTCTTTTAACATTTATTCCGCTTTTCGTAGCAATCGATATCATTGGTACTACACCAATATTTATTGGTTTTACCGAGGGGATATCTTCCATTCAAAGAAAGAAATTGATCTTTGAAGCATGCCTTACTGCATTCATTGTTGCAATATTATTTCTCTTTGGTGGAAAGGCAGTACTTAGATTTCTTGGAATTACGATTGATGATTTTAGAATCGCAGGAGGGATTTTGCTCTTGATTCTAAGTATTAATGATATAATCAGCTCATCGGAAAGCAGAAGAAACCCCCATACTAATATCGGCATTGTACCCCTTGGTATTCCATTGATCATGGGACCTGCCGCATTAGCAACTATTATGATATTAACTGATAAAAA
>CALDDL010000371.1 GCA_937936675.1 uncultured bacterium | reverse complement strand
TTTG
This sequence comes from uncultured bacterium, assembly GCA_937936675.1. Classification (GTDB taxonomy): domain Bacteria; phylum Bacteroidota; class Ignavibacteria; order Ignavibacteriales; family Melioribacteraceae; genus BRH-c32. The sequence continues at coordinate 1,603 of CALDDL010000371.1, read as the reverse complement.
GAGAACAAATGGTGCGGGTGTTTTGGAAATATTATCTGTTTCTAATGCTGCAGATATTAATAATTCATGTACTTGTTTCCATGGAACGTCATATCCGATAGTAACCGTTGTATGTAGTATTAAACCCATCTCATTTGCCACCGTGCTATAATTTACTATATGGCTTCCAAGTACCATTGAATTCGGAATCGATATTTCCACATTCTTAACAGTTCTTACACGTGTTACCAATAATGTTTTTTCAACTACATCGCCGACTGTATCTGCTATCTTCACTCTATCGCCTAATCTGAAAGGACGCATATACGTTAGTACTGTACCGGCTACAATATTAGAAATTGCCGATGTAGAACCAAGCGAGAAAAGGATGCCAAGAAATACAGATATCCCTTTGAATGCTTCTGAATCAGATCCGGGCAAATATGGAAATATTATTATTATTGCTAGTACTATTATTAAAAAACGAACGATCTTATATGTAGATGGAACCCAATCAACATGAAACCCCGGTAGCTTTATATTCTCTTTTTCTACTTCGTTAAAAAAGTATTTTAAAAATTTTATCAAATAATTAAATACAGTTATAATGACAATTATAAAAAATAAATTCGGGAGAAAATTAATTATCGACATTACTACTGTATTAAGAGGATTTAAAATATAATATATTAGTTCTGATGCCCAGGTTCGGCTAAATTCAAAGAAACTAAATACAAGAGTGATATAAAAATATCCGATTATTAGCCAAAGTAATATCCTAATAACTTTAGTAGCAAAATCAAGCATATCAACTGCTTTATCTTCCGAAAGTATTTCTACCGATTTAACTTTGAAAGATTTAATTAATGTTCCTTTCCAACTTCTATACTTTATCGTGAAGTATCGATAAGAAACATTTACACCTTTAATAAGCACCGAAGCAACAACCGTTACAAAAATAAAAAGCAATATTCCTCTTAATATTGGTTGAATGTACCAGTGCCTTGTCCATGGAAGATTAGTAACAGTGAAGACTAATAAAGAATAGATAGCCGCAAGGGTTATTAATAGTCTAAGTCCTTTCATTATTATTGTTGTTATATCAATAAGGTTTGTCCCTTTAAGAATTTCAAATTTCTTTATACTAAATGATTTGAAAACCTTGCCTTCTAATTTTTCTAATGCAGCATAGATACGCGGGAATACTAATCGATTTATCCACATCAATAGAATAAAACCAACAAAAAAGATGGATATATAAATTAGCTTTTCGATTATAGTTTTTTGGCTATAAATACTTTTTGTAGCCTCAACTTTTTCTTTAATCAATTCAAAATATTCGCCGCTGAGGATTTCTAACGATTTACCATTGGAGAGTGTATCAGCGGGAGTGATAGCCATTATAATAGTATTGTTATCTCTTATTAAAGCCATCCCGTTTTGCATCTCTAAAGAAAGAGAATCCACATTAAGCGAATCTTTTTCTACTAAGTTCTTTAGACCTATGCTAATTTCGCCGGCTCTCTTCTCTGCCGAGAATGGACCGATACCATTATAAATATGAAACAGAGTATCTTTATCGAGAACTACCGGATAGCCGGATAAATTTGGTAATTGTGCAGGT
>CALDDL010000370.1 GCA_937936675.1 uncultured bacterium | reverse complement strand
CCATCTCCGGAGATAACCGGATTTTTATATTCGAAATCAATTCCATCTTGAGTGCCTTTGTTTTTTCCTTCCCATGAAACAGATAATTTAGCAGAAATCACGGCTGCCTTATTATCACCGTTTTTCACAAAATCTTCAAGTTTGAAATTGACTTTATTCTTTAATTGAAATACACCGATAGAACCGGGATATTCATCTGTCCATACGGAATCTTTATTGATTTGGTGAACAGGTAATTTACGGAATACTAATTGAGTCATCGGTTTGATTGCGCCTTGTTCAAAATTTTCGATTAATCCTAAACGTTGTTCCGGCGGAACTTTCTGTCCCTTTGCTTGCACTGCAAGCATTTCATCAACCATTTTTTCTAAACCTGTAACATCTTTAATCTCACCTGATTGATCCATAACGATTTTATAAGGATGATCAATCAAGACTGTGTATTGAAGAAACTGCTGTTTTTCTTCGGGAGTGTATTGTTTCTTGGAATCGAAATCAAATTTCTGACCGTTCATCTCGGCATTGATAGCGATAGCTTTGATATTAACGTTTAGGTCGTATTCAGCACCTTTCTTATTAAGCACTTCAAAATCGAAAGTGTAATAAGTAGTCTCTTTTGAGTCAGCTTTGATAGTAGAATCAGCTTCAATCACTGCATTGGTCGAAGAGATTGTAGTAAGTTTGAAACTAAACTTATCACCTTTTTTGAATTTATAAAGAAGATTTAGATCAGCAACATCATCATCATAAGATTCTAACTTACCGAGGACGTCTTTATACTTTGCATCGGTAGCTACTGTTTCTTTCTTTTCATCTTTGCTGCATCCAAATAGGAGAGCAATTAATAGTAAAACTAATAATTTTTTCATATTTATTAAAATCCGTTAATTTCTAAAAGTTCTTTTCTTGAAAAAAAGTGAGATATCTCTTTTGCTGCATTTTCATCCGAGTCTGAACCATGAATAATATTTTCTTGAATACTTTCGGCGTATAATTTTCTTATTGTACCATCTGCAGCTTTTTGGGGGTCGGTCGCACCGATAAGTTTTCTGAAATTTTCCACAGCATTTTCTCTTTCTAATACAATCGGCACACATGCACCGGAAGTCATATAATCTATTAATTCTCCGAAGAAAGGTCTTTCTTTATGAATCTCGTAGAATCCGCCGGCTGAATCTTTTGTTAATCTAACCATTTTAAGTGCGATAACCTTAAATCCGTCATCAGTGATTTTAGTAATTACTTCTCCTATTAATCTTTTTCTTACACAATCCGGTTTAAGAATTGCTAAAGTTTTGTTGCTCAAATTATCCTCCAATTTTTATAGTATTTTATAAACCAAGTGCTTTTTTCATAGTGATACCGATTTCGGCAGGGGATTGAACTACGTGAATACCTGCTTTTTCCATCACTTCCATTTTTTCTGCTGCTGTACCTTTGCCGCCGGAGATGATTGCTCCTGCATGTCCCATTCTTCTTCCGGGAGGTGCGGTTCTTCCTGCTATAAATCCGACCACGGGCTTCTTAACGTTCTCTTTAATATATTCAGCAGCTTCTTCTTCAGCCGAACCACCGATTTCGCCGATCATTACAATACCTTCGGTATCAGGGTCTTCATTGAATAATTTAATTATATCTTTGAACTGCGAACCGATAACAGGATCGCCGCCGATACCGACGCACGAGGATTGACCGATGCCGAGATCGCTTAACTGTTTTACAGCTTCGTAAGTGAGAGTTCCGCTGCGTGAAACTACGCCGACTTTTCCTTCTTTATGAATGAAGCCGGGCATAATACCGATTTTAGCTTTACCAGGAGAAATTATTCCGGGGCAATTCGGTCCGATTAATCTTACATCTTTATTTTTTATACTATTGAATACATTCACCATATCTTTAGCTGGAATGCCTTCGGTGATACAGATAATTACTTTTATTCCTGCATTAGCAGCTTCTAAGATAGCATCTGCAGCAAATGCTGGAGGTACGAATATTGCCGATGCTTCGGCTCCTGTTGCTTTGACTGCATCTTCGACTGTATTAAATACGGGTATCCCTTCATGTACCGTACCGCCTTTACCCGGAGTAATTCCTGCCACGACGTTTGTTCCATATTCAATCATCTGCAAAGCATGAAAAGAACCTTCGCTGCCCGTAATTCCCTGTACAGCTACTTTTGTATTTTTATCAAGTAGAATACTCATTAAATATACCCTGTTTATTTATAAAATTATTTTTTTAATTCGCTTATATGATTAGCAATTGCTACTAAGTTTTCTTCTTTAAATTGATTAGCTAGAAATTGAACACCAATCGGTAAATCCTGTTCATCAAATCCAATAGGGATGCTTATCCCCGGAATGCCTGCAAGATTAGCAGAGGTGGTATAAATATCGCTTAAATACATCTCCATCGGATCGCTAAGTTTTGCTCCGATATCAAATGCTGTAAAAGGGGAAGTTGGAGTAAGGATTAAATCAACCTCCTCGAATGCCTTCATAAAATCGTTCTTAATCATTCTTCTTACTTTCTGTGCCTTCTTATAATAAGCATCGTAATAACCCGACGAGAGAACGTAAGTGCCGAGCATAATTCTTCTTTTTACTTCTTTGCCAAATCCCTCGCTGCGTGAATTGCGATATAGATTTTCTAAATTATTTGATTCTTTGCTTCGATAACCGTACTTAGCACCGTCATATCGTGCAAGATTAGACGAAGTCTCGGCAGTAGTAAGAATATAATATGTCGCAATAGTGTATTCACTATTCGGAAGCGAAATTTCTTTAATCTCAAAACCATTTTCCTTCAACTGCGAAATTAATTTATCGATCGCCTCTCTTACTTCTTTTTGAAGTCCTTCACCAAAATATTCTTTGGGGATACCGATACGTTTAATTTTATCCGAGCCATTTTTTATCGAACTGAATTGAGGAACATCGAGCGGACTAGATGTGGAATCTTTTTCATCATGACCTGAGAGGACTTCGAGTAATAACGAAAGGTCATAACTATTATTTGCAAACGGACCGATTGAATCGAATGAGGAAGCGAATGCAGTCAAGCCAAAACGTGAAACTCTTCCGTAGGTAGGTTTAAGTCCATAGATGCCCGTAAATGAAGCGGGCTGTCTGATAGATCCTCCGGTATCGGTGCCTAAAGAAACATCGCATAGACCGGCTGCCACAGCAGCAGCGGAGCCACCGCTCGAACCACCCGGGACTTTAGATCTATTTACAGGATTTTTTACCGCTCCGAAAAATGAATTTTCATTTGAAGAACCCATCGCAAATTCATCGCAATTAGTCTTGCCGATAATTATACCGTCTTCTTTTTTAATCTTCTCAATAAC
>CALDDL010000369.1 GCA_937936675.1 uncultured bacterium | reverse complement strand
AAAGAATTTTGCGAAGTGATTTCCTATTTGTAACAATATTGCTTTTTTCATAATTTTCTAATTCACAACCGGAGAACAATTCAATGAGCAATTTTTCACGCCGAAATTTTCTTAAACTATCAGCATTCACTTCCGCATTTTTTGGACTAAATTCCATCACACCCGGAAAAAGCACGAATGAAATCAATGACATTATCGAGGAACTAGCTACTACCCCTGCGGCAAAGGGCAAATCGGTAATAGGACTAAAAGTAGCACCGATAAAGCAAGTGAGAGTGGCGATGATCGGACTCGGGAATCGCGGCTCGGGTATCATCGAACTAGTTAATGCGCTCGCACCCGATAAAGCAACCCTTGTGGCTATTTGCGACATTCAAAAAAAGAAAGTGGATGAAGCAGTGGCGATAATTAATAAAACCACAAGCGGACAGAAACCCGATCTTTATTTCGGTAAAAAAGATTCGTGGAAAGAGATGGTAAAGCGCGATGATATCGATCTCGTAATTATCTGCACTCCATGGGAAGACCACACACCGATGTCGGTATTCTCGATGAAGAATGGTAAACACGTTGCGTGCGAAGTGCCTATCGCTCTTACCTTAGAAGAGGCATGGCTCTTGGTCGATACCGCCGAGCAGACCCAAAAGAATTGCATGATGATGGAAAATGTTTGTTATGGCGATGAAGAACTTTGGGTTTTGAATATGGTTAAGAACGGAGTCTTCGGCGAGCTTACTTATGGCGAAGCGGCTTATATTCATGATCTGCGCGAGCTTAATTTCAGCGAAACATATTACTATGATTTCTGGCGCATCAAGCATCACGAATCCACAGATGGAAATCTTTATCCCACACACGGACTCGGTCCCGTAGCGCAATATATGGATATCAATCGAGGCGATAAGTTCGATCATCTCGTTTCGATGAGCACTCTTCAGGCGGGTATGACCGAATACGCAAAGACAGTCGATCCAAAAAATCCTTATTATAAAAAAACAAAATTCCGTCACGGCGATATGAATTACTCGATGATCAAAACGAATAAGGGACGGGTGATAATAGTAGAGCATGACGTAGTAACTCCGCGCCCATATAATCGGATCAATATGCTAGCGGGCACTAAGGCATTTCATGTCGGTTATCCGAGCCGGCTCTCGATCGAACCAAACGGACACTCATACTTAAAGCAGCCCGAGTATAAAGAATACCGCGATAAATATAATCATCCTATATGGGCGAGACTGAAAAATGAAATAGAAAAATATGGCGGACATGGCGGAATGGATTTCGTGATGATCTATCGATTGATCGATTGCTTAAATCAGGGAGTTCCGCTTGATATTGATATATATGACGGAGCGGCTTGGTCTGCCGTTACACCTCTTTCTACAAAGTCATTGGAGCTTGGAAATAATTCGGTTAAGTTCCCTGATTTTACAAGAGGCAAATGGAAAGAAACCCGCGACCTCGGAATACTTACGCTCTAGTTGCT
>CALDDL010000368.1 GCA_937936675.1 uncultured bacterium | reverse complement strand
TGATGGCGGCGGTGATGCTGCTTATAATCATGTTACGATTGATCGGACCGGTGAAAGAATATTTCGGGGACAAGAGAAACACGATTAGAGATAAATAATTAAAAGTATTCAGGGACAGGATTTTTTGTGGTGAAGCGCGAGGGTTGTAGATGGCGGTGCAAGAGTGAGAGTTGGCGCGAGGGTTGTAGATGGCGGTGCAAGAGTGAGAGTTGGCGCGAGGGTTTTGTAGTTTATTGAGAGAAGAGAGAGTAGGTGCTGGGTGCCTGTGGGACTGTTGGGTGAGTGTCTGCTTGGTGTGTGGGAACATCTGAATGGTGAGTTTGTCGAAATGATATTACAATAAATTTATTATTAGGAGAAAATTTATGAGCGGGAATTTAAAAACCATTTTCATTTCTGCCATTGTGGCTCTCGGGATTTCGGGATTAATGTTGACGGTATTTTCGCAATCGAATCAATTGGGACGGGGTGCGGCGAGTGCGGGAGCGTTCGGTATCAATAATGCTTCATTCGTTACGGATACTATTTCCAAAGCCGATGCCAATCAGCGGCTTTATGAAGAGAGGCACAATGTGATTACGAAGACGGTTGCTTCAACGAGTCCGGCGGTGGTGGGTATCAATGTGATCGAGATTCGTGAATATCGCGATGCATGGAGTCAAGACCCATTTTGGCGCTACTGGTTTGGGGACAGGACGCACAAACAGCAGGTAAAGGGATTGGGATCGGGAGCGATAATTTCGCCCGATGGATATATTTTAACGAATGATCACGTTGCGGGAAATGCTTCGGAAGTACTGGTAACAATGACGAACGGCAAGCAATACAAAGCCGAAGTGATCGGTTCGGATCAGGCATCGGATATTTGTCTTCTCAAAATTGATGAAGAGAATTTACCTTATGTGAGGTTCGGAGACTCGGACGATATACTAATTGGTGAATGGGCGATTGCTTTCGGAAATCCATTTGGTCTATTTGATATAAATGAAAAACCGACTGTAACGGTAGGGGTTGTGAGTGCAACGGGAATGAATTTAGGTGCATCGCAAAATCGATATTATGTGAATATGATTCAGACTGATGCGGCGATCAATAGCGGGAATAGCGGCGGACCGCTCGTCAATGCGGTGGGTGAATTGATTGGTTTAAATACGCTTATTTATACTGCGCAGGGATCGACCGGAAGTGTGGGAGTGGGCTTTGCGATACCGGTAAATAAGGTCAAAAGAGTGATCGATGAAATTAAGAATGACGGGAAAGTCGATAGAGAATTTTGGACGGGATTAAGCATTCAATCGGTGGATGAAGGAATTGCGAAATATTATGGATTGACGAGTCAGAGAGGTGCGATAGTAACATTAGTGCAGAAGGGTTCCCCTGCTGCTAAATCGGGAATTGAAGTTTATGATATAATCATTGGAATTAATGGATATAAGATCAATGACGAGAATACACTAATTGGTGTATTGCAGGAGTTCCGCACGGATGATGTAATTGAAGTGCATATTGTAAGAGATAAGAAAAACATAGTAAAAATGATGAAGCTCGAGAAGCGGTAAAAACTGTGAAGAATTTTGGAGGTTAGAAAGTGGTTTACAATATCTTAGAATATTCGTATTTTTGTAAACCACAATAGGAATTGAGATTATGTATGGCGAACGATTAAAACAATTTAGATTAGCTAAGGGATATTCTTTAGACGAATTAGCTTTAGCTATAAATAGTATTGTTACTAAGACTGCTCTTTCCAAATATGAAAGAGATTTAATTAAACCATCGATAAAGGTATTGACTGCTATTGCCAAGGCATTAGACGTTAAAACGATTGAGATTCTAACAGTTCCTGAAACGAAAATTGAATTTATTGCATACAGAAAAAGTTCGAGGCTACCGAAAAAGAGTCAAGTGTTTGTCGAAAATATCGTTAAGACCGAGTTTGAAAAAAGAATAAAGATTCAGGATATGCTTTATCATTCTTCAAAACCGAATTTGCCTATTAAGTATTACAATATTAATAGAATTGAAGAAGTGGAACAGGCTGCATTGGATTTGCGGATGAAGTGGAAATTAGGTTTAGACCCGATTAGCAACATTACAGAGTTATTAGAAAATAATTTTATTAATGTTATTTTTATAGATAATGAAAACTCGTTTGATGGAATTTCGGCTTATGCTTATTCAAATGATTCGCGCATAAAATCGGCGGCGGTGGTATCGAAGAATAATATTCCGGGTGAAAGGCAGAGATTAAATCTCGCGCATGAATTGGGCCATTTAGTTTTAAATTTATCATCTGATTTAGATGAGGAAAAAGCGGCATTTAGATTTGGCGGAGCGTTACTTTCCCCTTCTGAAACTTTATTTAAATTAGCCGGCAGTAAAAGAGCGAATTTTCAACTAAGGGAATTATTGATACTGAAGAAAACTTTTGGGATCAGTTTACAGGCGTTATTATATCGATTATTGGATTTAAATATAATTACGCAAAATTTATTTGCCGGCTGGTACAAGCTTATAAATAAGAATAATTGGAAAAAGAGTGAGCCAATGCCAATGAAAGAGGAAAAATCGCAATGGTTTGAGAAGAGTGTTTTACATGCTTATTCTGAAGGAATGATAAGTTCCGCTGAGACTAAAAATTTATTAGGTGAAGATTTTATTTCTCCAAAACCTTCGTTGGGAAAAAAGAGAGAGTTTTTAAAGTTACCTAAAGAAGTCCGTGATAAATTACTAGAAGAGCAAGCAGAAAAGTTTGTTGAGTTCTACGAAAATAGTGATGAATGGAGGGACTTCGGAGGAGATTTCGTTGATTACTAAAGTTGGGGATGTAAAACGAGGAGAGATTTGGAGGGTAAATCTTGACCCGACAATTGGTTCAGAAATTAAGAAATCGAGACCGGTAATAGTCATCAGTTCGAATTTAATTGGAAAGCTACCGATTAAAATAATAGTTCCACTTACTTCTTGGGACTCGAAATATGAAGATTCATCTTGGCATATCAAAATTGAACCTGACAGAAAAAATAATTTAACAAGAACTTCTTCAATAGATACGCTTCAAATCAGGAGTGTTGATATACAAAGGTTTATTGCACCAAAAATTGGGGTGATATCTGCGGATTTATTGGATGAAATCTCCGGTAGGGTTGCAGTATTAATAGAATATTAAAATTAACATAATAATTAGAAAAGAGGTAGGAGATTAAAATGAATACACATAAACCATATATGAACATTGGTCCGGGTGAATTTATTAAAGAAGAGATGCAAATCAGACAATGGACTAATGAAGATTTAGCGCAGGTGATCGGTTTGAGTCAAAAAACAATCAGCGAGCTCTTGAACAATAAACAGAGAATCACTTTAGATACAGCATGTTATTTGGGAAGTGCATTCGGACAGTCGCCTCAATATTGGTTAAACCTCGATAACAATTACCGATTACGACAAAATTAATTTTGATTAAAAAGGATTAAAAATGATAGCGAGATATACACGTAAGGAGATGGGGCGGATTTGGGAGGATCAATTCAAATACGAAACATGGTTAAAGATTGAGATTTTGGCGTGCGAAGCGCGTGCCGAGATGGGTGAAATTCCCGCAGAAGACTTGGCGGTGATAAAAGAGAAATCAAATTTTGATGTCGAGCGAGTTTTGGAGATCGAAGAGACTACAAAGCATGACGTGATTGCATTCCTTACGAATGTGGCGGAATATGTGGGACCGGCATCGAGGCATATTCATTATGGTATGACGAGCAGTGATGTTTTGGATACCGCACTCGCCTATCAGATAAAATCTGCGGGTGAGATTTTGATGAAGGATTTATTGGAGCTTAGGGATGCATTGAAGCGGCGTGCAGTTGAGCATAAATATTCTTTATGTGTCGGGCGCACTCATGGCATTCATGCCGAGGCAACTACGATGGGATTGAAGTTCGCTCTTTGGTTCGAGGAGTGCAAAAGAAATATCGTGCGATTAGAGAGAGCGATTGAATCGGTGGCGGTCGGGAAAATTTCGGGTGCGGTGGGCACTTTCGAGCATCTCCCTCCTACTATTGAGGAATACGTATGCGGGAAATTGGGATTGGGTGCGGCACCCGTTTCCACACAGGTGGTTCAGCGCGATCGGCATGCGGAATTTATGAGTGTGCTTGCGGTGATTGGTGCCTCGTTGGAAAAGATTGCTATTGAGATTCGGCATTTACAGCGTACTGAAGTATTGGAAGCGGAGGAATTTTTTTCTAAAGGTCAAAAAGGTTCATCGGCAATGCCGCATAAGAGAAATCCGATTGTGAGTGAGCGAATCGCCGGAATTGCTCGTCTGCTGCGCGGCAATGCCATGGCGGCGCTTGAGAATGTAGCACTTTGGCATGAGCGTGATATTTCACATTCATCGGTGGAGCGTGTGATAATTCCCGATAGCTGTATTGTGCTGGATTATGCGCTTGGGTTAGCGATAAAACTGATCGATAATCTGCTAATTTATCCCGAGAAGATGAAGGAGAATTTGAATATTACTCGTGGACTCATTTTTTCACAGAAGCTTTTACTTGCGCTTGTGGAGAAGGGTGCAACTCGTGAAGAGGCTTATTCTATTGTTCAGGAATCGGCTATGAAGGTATGGGCGGATAAGGAGAAGAATCTTCGTGATGAGCTGCTTTCATCGGCATCTGCGGGCAGGTATCTATCGGCATCGGAGATTGAGGCGCTTTTTGACGGTGGGAAATTAGTAAAGAGCGTGGATGCGATTTTTAAGAGGACGGTGGAAAAGTAACAGTTCTCTGACTGTTACGTTTTGGTAACATAAGTTACCTAAAGGAAACAAAAGGAATATTCTCAGAGTGCTTCGGAGGGAGTGCTCCTTGAAGCAAGGAGGAGTTCTCTTACTTTCTCCTAGATGAGAAAGTAAGCAAAGAATCACGGCTGTAAATAAATTCCTAAAATTTCTCTCATGAAGCTAAGCGGCATAAACTCGGAACTTCGTTCCTCAAACAGTATGCCGCTCTTAACGCTTCATCTCAAGAAATTTCTTCACGGAATTTATTTAATGCCGGGAAGCCAAATCTTTGACACAAAAACCAATGATATATAATAATTCACACCTTCTCCAATTCAATGATGTTCTAAAATTTGAGAATACCTAAGCTTGAAAAGAATATTGTAAGTCTTTCATTTAGGTAACATATATTACTTTTTAGAAACACTTTGATTTAAAGTATTTTTCGTTATTTATATTTCTGAGTGTAGGTTTTGATTCTATTGAAAGAATCAAAAAGATATGGAGTGAGGTAAATGATTTCTTTGAAATGAGGGAGTAGTGCTTCTTCATTCTCTTCGTAATCATGCGCTGTCAAATTTCTTAATTCTCGTATTCTAATAAATATATCCGCGGATTTTATTAAACCTTTTTTCTCTGCTAATAATATCGAATCCCTAATTGTGCTCGGAGAATCAAGATCAATCTTCTCAATAATTCTAAAAATCTTTTTAATAATGATGTCGCTTAATCGAGCAAATCTTGCTGTTAAGGATTCAAGTGTTTCAAGCTCATCATCAGTTATTTTATTAGTGAAATCATATTGACTGCATTTAGCAAAAGATGTTTTCAAGCGAGTTGTTGCTTTTTCTGTTTTATTTAATAGCTCAAACAATACAACTTTATTATCAACTGTCATAACAACACCGCTTCGGAATTGATATAGTTATGGAATAGGTCTTCTTTATTAAATAAGATAATATCTATTTTTCTCTCGCCTAGATACTTTTTTATGTTTATGAGAATGGTCAATTTATCGCTGAAAGTAAGTTTATCAGAAATTAATAACAGGTCGATATCTCCACCTAGTTTAGTATCATCGGTGCGTGAGCCGAAAAGTTTAATCTGTGCATTGGGATCGATATCCAATATAGATTTCTTAATAATCTTTATTTCTTCTTTTGATAGACGCATATCTGAATAATAAGAAATTTTTGAATAATATTTTTAAAAATGTTATAAATGAGTGGTAATTAGGATATGAAGTCGCAATAAATCATATTTTTTACTTTTCTAATCTTTTTCAGTTGAAATTATATAGCGATTACATTATATTAGCACTCGTGAATTATGAGTGCTAACTCCCGAATGAATAAAAGTAGTATCAATTAAACCGGTAACAGCGTATTGTTGAAGAAGCGGAATAGTGTAACGATAACGCCGGAATGCTGATAAAAAAGCGGAATACCGATGAATCGGTAGTAGAGATAGAGTATAGCATTCAACTAAGTTTATAAATAATTTTAACTAAATAACAATAAATGGAGGTTCTATATGGGCAGTTTCAAAATAACACCATTACATGACCGTGTAATAATCAAAGCCAAAGAGGCTGAAGAAACAACAAAAAGCGGTTTATTCTTACCTGATACAGCAAAAGAGAAACCGATTGAAGGTACCGTTATGGCTATTGGCAGCGGCAAAGTATCGGAAGACGGAAAAGTAACAGAATTAACCGTTAAGGTTGGTGATGTAGTTCTTTACGGCAAATATTCAGGCACAGAAGTAAAGATCGATGGCGAAGAATATTTAATTATGCGCGAAAGCGACATTTACGGAATTGTAAAATAATTATAAAAATTGGAGATATAGAAAATGGCAACAAAAATTATAGAATTTGGTACAGATGCACGCTCCAAATTGAAAAATGGAGTAGATAAATTAGCTAATGCAGTGAAAGTAACATTAGGACCAAAAGGCCGCAACGTTATTTTAGACAAAAAATTCGGTGCTCCTACAGTAACAAAAGATGGTGTTTCGGTAGCGAAAGAGATCGAATTAGAAGACGCAGTTGAGAATATGGGTGCGCAGATGGTAAGAGAAGTTGCTTCTAAAACAAGTGATGTAGCAGGTGATGGTACAACTACTGCTACTGTTTTAGCGCAAGCAATTTATCGTGAAGGATTAAAGAACGTTACAGCAGGTGCTAATCCGATGGATTTGAAAAGAGGCATCGATATAGCAGTGATAAAAGTAATTGATTACTTAAAAACATTAAGCAAAGAAGTAGGCGGAAAAGACGAAATTGCTCAGGTTGGTTCTATTTCAGCTAATAACGATAAGAGTATCGGCAACTTAATTGCTGAGGCAATGGAGAAAGTAGGTAAAGATGGCGTTATCACAGTGGAAGAGAGCAAATCAGCAGATACTACTTTAGAAGTTGTAGAAGGTATGCAATTCGATAGAGGTTACATCTCCCCTTATTTCGTAACCAATTCAGAATCGATGGAAGCTTCATTAGAAGATCCATTCATTTTAATTCACGATAAAAAACTTTCTGCAATGAAAGATTTATTACCGATATTAGAGAAAGTTGCTCAGACAGGAAGAGGCTTAGTAATAATAGCCGAAGACTTAGAAGGCGAAGCATTAGCTACATTAGTAGTAAATAAACTTCGTGGTACATTGAAAGTTGCAGCAGTAAAAGCTCCGGGATTCGGCGATAGAAGAAAAGCAATGTTAGAAGATATCGCAGTTCTTACAGCAGGTACTGTTATCTCCGAAGAAAGAGGTTTCAAATTAGAGAATGCTACAATCGAATATTTAGGTCAAGCTAAGAGAGTAAATATTGATAAAGACAACACCGTGATTGTAGAAGGTGCAGGTAAGACTGACGATATAAAGAAAAAGATCAACGAAATCAGAGCACAGATTGAGAAGACAACATCTGATTACGATAAAGAAAAATTACAGGAAAGATTAGCAAAATTATCGGGTGGTGTAGCGGTATTAAAAATCGGTGCAGCAACTGAGATCGAGCTTAAAGAGAAGAAAGCAAGAGTGGAAGATGCATTACACGCTACAAGAGCTGCTGTGGAAGAAGGTATCGTTCCGGGCGGTGGTGTTGCATTAGTAAGAGCTATTAAAGCACTTGCAGATGTACAAGGTGAAAATCTTGACCAGAATACAGGTATCAAGATCATTATGAAAGCTTTAGAAGAGCCATTAAAACAGATTGCAGCAAATTCAGGTATGGAAGGTGCGGTAATATTGAATAAAGTGCTTGAAGGAAAAGATGATTATGGATTCAATGCTGCCACTGAAGAGTATGAAAACTTAATTAAAGCCGGTGTAATTGATCCTACAAAGGTAACAAGAACCGCTTTAGAGAATGCAGCTTCGGTATCGGCATTATTGCTTACAACAGAAGCAGTAGTTTATGAGAGAAAAGAAGATGAAAAACCAATGCCTCCTATGCCGGGCGGCGGAATGGACGGAATGTATTAA
>CALDDL010000367.1 GCA_937936675.1 uncultured bacterium | reverse complement strand
CATAATGAGAAATAATTAGAAAAGATAGTACCAATATTTTTGCACTACTTTTTATACCGATTAGTATTGATATAATAAAATTAAAGAGGTAAATTTTTGGTTAAATATTTTTGAGAAAAAAAATCATTGAAAATATTTTTATTCTTACTTTTCAGCAATAATCTTTTTCTAGGTATAATGAATTTTTCATTATTTCATCAAAATCATTTTTTTCACTTGAGAAAAGCTATTCATTTTAATCCTGTAGAAATATATTCCGCTCGATACCGGACTTCCAAACGAATCCTTTCCATCCCATGTTACTCTTTATCTTCCGGCTCTTTGGTTGCCTTCAACTAATGCATTCACCAATTGCCCGAGCGAATTATATACCTCAAGTTTTACATTCCCCTCTGTGGGAAGCGTGTATTCGATTGTTGTTGTATTAAACGGATTTGGGTAGTTTGTGCACTATACTGCGAAAAAGAGAGCTAAAATTTGTATTTGCGAAAACAGCAATTACAATAATTACAATTTGCCTTCTTTATAAAGCATGCGTGTTATTACTCGCTGCATTTGTCTCTCGATTATTAAATCGGCTAAAAGTGATGGAACTAAATGCTTCTCTTTGGAATTCATTACATCAATTACTTTACTTTCGCTTATATCCATTCGATAAAGATTATTCATGAAACGATCATAATTACTCACCATCATTTCACGAATCTTATTAATAAGCTGTTCCTTGACCATTTCTAGATTAGCATGAATTGGTAGATTAAATTCCGAGGTCTGCAAATCCTTCATTATTCTTTCGGTTAAAGGAAATATTAATTTCTCATCTTCCATTGTACACCTTTATTAAAATCTTTCTCTTATATAATGTAATATATAAAAAAACCGCCCCAAATAATCTTTGAGACGGTTTCTTAATTTTAATGCAATTACTACTAATATTTATATTTAAGCCAAGCGAAAATTTCTGACCATTTTGGTTTTTTGCCTGTTCTTAAAATACCAACTCTATAAATCTTACCGGCTATCGGGAAGATAGCAAATATAGTTGCTACATTAATTACAAACGATCCGATTAATTGCCACATAGGAACATCCACTATTGCAAGCTTTGCAGGCATTACAATTATTGATGCAAACGGAGCGATAGAAGCAATCTCAGCGATGGTGTTATTTGGATTTCTTACCATTGACATAGCAATAAAAAATGGAATTATTATCAACATCATTAGAGGCCACATTCCCGATTGTGCTTCCTGTGCGTTATCGAATATTGCTCCGACTGTTGCGAATAATCCTAAGAATGTAATTAATCCTACAACATAATTAACCAATAGATAAGCAACCTGAAGTAGTGTAATAGAGAAGACAAATTCAGGAGGCAGCATAAACCATGAAGTGGAAATTACTAATATCACAGGAGTGAGCCAGATCGCCATTTGAATACCGCCCGTTATACCCATTCCGAGCACCTTTCCCGTCATTAATTCATTCGGATGTACTGATGAAAGGAGCACTTCCACTATTCTATTATTCTTCTCTTCGAGAACGGATTGCATTATCATCTGCCCCATCATCAATAGAGAAATATATAGTATGAAGGAAAATAGATATGAAAGGATCAGATTCCCGTATCCTTCTTCTTCAATCTTTTCATTCTCAGTTACCTTGAATGAAGTGAAATCAACTCCGGTTCTGGCAAAATCTAAATCGGCAGGAGATAAATTCTTACTCGTGAAATAATTATCTATTAGTACTTTATTTATCGGTCCGCTTAGTTTATCCGATAATGAAATATCCTTCGGAGTTTTGGAATAATATTGAATCTTTTTATCGGTCATTGCAGCTTCAGATACGAAGATCAATCCGCTTATCTCTTCTTTTACGATGCTCTCCTTTTTATCTTTTAGATATTTATCAAATTCCGGCTTTGTCATCGTATAGTAACTCATTATATAATTACCTTCTTTGACAGATTCTATGTTTGATAATTCAGCTTCAAGTTTTGCAGTTAAATCGGGTGATTCAGTTATTACATGCAATGTAACTTTATTACCACCGCCATAGCTAAATAGGAGAGTTTGGAATCCAAGAATACCAAACATAAATAGCGGCAGAAGTATTGTTGAAATTATAAAAGATTTCGACATAAGCTTTTCGCGAAGTTCTCTTTTTATAACTGCTAAAGTTCTGTAATTAAGCATTATGCACCTCCTTTACTGCTTCGGTTTCCTTGCCTGCTAATTCGATAAATATTTCATGCAATGAAATATCGTTAGCATTGAATTTCTTTACAAGTATATTGTGATCTACAAGAAGTTTTAATAGCTCCTGAGTTTGAGAAGGATGATTTACTCTGATACCGAGCGAATTGCCGAAATCTTCCATCTTCTCTACTATCGGATGACCTTTAAGGAAACTAATATCTCCTTCATAATTAAGACTAACGTTCTTCTGTGAATATTTTTGCTTTATTTCAGCAAGTGATCCATTTACAATAATTTGTCCCTTATCAATCATCGCAATATGATCGCACATCTTCTCGGCAAAATCCATTAAGTGCGTAGAAAAGATAATTACTTTACCCTTCTGCTTCATCTCAAGGATTATCTCTTTTAATAGATTTGTATTAATTGGGTCTAATCCCGAAAAAGGTTCATCGAGTATAATAAAATCAGGGTCATGCAATATTGTAGCAATAAATTGAATCTTCTGTTGATTGCCCTTTGATAGGTCTTCTACTTTTGCCAATTTTCTATCAGAAAGATCAAATCTCTTAAGGTATTGAAGAGCTTTCTTCTCAATCTCTTTACCGCTTTTTCCTTTGAGTTCGGCAAAATAGAGAAGCGTTTCAAGGACTTTCATTTTTTTATAAAGACCACGCTCCTCGGGTAGATAGCCGACTTTATCCTTAAATTCCTGACCGACTTTGGTCCCGCGTAAAATCACTTCCCCACTATCCGGCAGATAGATATTCATCATCATTCTGATTGTGGTGGTTTTTCCCGCACCATTACGTCCGATCAAACCGAAGATACTTCCTTCGGGCACCGTGAATGATACATTATCCACAGCTTTTAACGAGCCGAACGTTTTAGATAAGTTTCTTATTTCTAATGCGTGCATTAGACTCCCGTTTTTGTTTTATAAAAAATAAGTAAATTTTTAGTTATTATATTAATTTTTATTTACCAGATCTTCACGAGCTTATCACCGTTGTTTCTCATTGCATCACCTTCTTTAACGCTGAATGCTTCAAAAAATTCAGGCATATTGGCAAGTGGTCCTAAAACACGATATTTACCCGGTGAGTGTACATCGGTTTTTAATCTTAATTTTAAGTTCTCGTCACGGATATTATTTTTCCAAACTTGTGCCCAGGATAAAAAGAATCTTTGCGAAGGAGTAAATCCATCGATCATTTCACCTTTTTTATATTGTTCGGTTTTTTTGAATGCATTATAAGAAACCGTAAGTCCGCCTAAATCTGCAATGTTTTCGCCGATAGTTAATTTGCCGTCAATATTGAAGTTTTCAATTGCGTTATAGCCGTCATATTGAGCCGCTAATTTATCGGCTCTCTCTTGGAATTTTTCTCCGTCTTCTTTAGTCCACCATTCTTTTATGTTTCCATCGGCGTCATATTTTCTTCCTTGATCATCAAATCCGTGAGTGATTTCATGCCCTATCACTGCTCCCATTCCACCATAATTAATTGCATCGTCAGAATTAGGATCGAAAAATGGATGCTGTAATATTGCAGCCGGGAATACAATCTCATTTCTATTAGGTGAATAATAAGCATTTACGGTCTGAGGATTCATGCCCCATTCTGTTTCATCCACCGGTGTATTTATTTTTGCCAAATTATCCTTCTTTGCCCACTGTGCAGCACGGATAACATTTTTCAAATAAGTATCGCGTTTAATTTCAAGCGATGAATAATCTCTCCATTTATCAGGATACCCGATCTTTACTTTGAAAGTGCT
>CALDDL010000366.1 GCA_937936675.1 uncultured bacterium | reverse complement strand
TTATTGAAAGATAAAGAAGTTGGTAAATTAATCGTGCCGATAGTACCAGACGAAGCAAGGACATTCGGTATGGAATCATTATTCCGCCAAATTGGAATCTATTCTCATATCGGTCAGCTTTATGAACCGGTCGATAGAGATAGTTTACTTTATTATAAAGAGGCAAAGAACGGACAGATTTTAGAAGAAGGAATCACCGAAGCAGGTGCTATGTGTTCATTTATCGCCGCTGGTTCTGCTTATGCTAATCATGGAATTAATATGATTCCATTTTTTACATATTATTCAATGTTTGGATTTCAAAGAATCGGGGACTTAGCTTGGGCAGCAGCCGATATGAGAGTAAAAGGGTTCATGCTCGGCGCTACAGCAGGAAGAACTACTCTTGCAGGTGAAGGACTTCAACATCAAGATGGCAATAGTCTTCTTCTCTCATATACTATTCCAAATTTAATTTCGTATGATCCTGCATTCGCTTATGAATTGGCAGTTATTATTCGTGATGGTATTTATCGAATGTATGAAAAGCAGGAAGATGTTTATTATTATATCACGATTATGAATGAAAATTATCCAATGCCGAAGATGCCTGAAGGTTCAAAAGAAGGAATCTTGAAGGGTATGTATAAATTCAAGGCATCGGAAAAGAAAAACTCGAAAGTGAAGGCTAACCTAATGGGTAGCGGCACTATAATGAATGAAGTAATTAAAGCAGCCGAAATACTGGAATCAAAATATAATGTTGCTTCAGATGTTTGGAGTGTTACAAGTTATAAATTACTCCATTTAGATGCTCAAGAAACAGAAAGATGGAATATGCTAAATCCCGATAAGAAAGAGAAATCTTCTTATATAGGAGAAATCACAAAAGGAGAAAAGGGAGTATTTATTGCGGCATCCGATTATGTTCAGATTATTGGAGATTCGCTAGCTAAGTGGCTTCCTGCTCCGCTTCATACTTTAGGCACTTTCGGATTCGGAAGAAGCGAGGGAAGAGATTCTCTAAGAGATTTCTTTGAAGTGGATGCTAAGCATATTGTTTATGCCACTCTATATTCATTAGTAAAAGAGAAACAATTAAAACCGGAGGTTCTTAAGAAAGCAAAAAAAGAACTTGGAATTAATCCGGATAAACCTAATCCTGCTAAATCGTAATTAAAAAGAAAAAATTGGAAGTGATAGATATGGCTATAGAATTTAAATTACCGGTATTAGGCGAGAATATTAAGTCAGCAGATATTCTTAAAATTCTTGTCTCCGAAGGTGATAAAGTAGAAAAAGATCAGATTGTTCTCGAACTCGAAACCGATAAGGCAACTATGGAAGTGCCTATCGAAGAAGCGGGAACAATAACAAAAGTACTTTTAAAAGAAGGTGCAAAAGCTGATATCGGATCAGCGGTTTTTACTTATGAACCGGCTTCGGGCAGTGCTGAATCGGCTCCGGATGATTCTACTGAAACTAAATCTGATTCTAAAGATGCGGATTCTAAAAAGGAATCGTCTGAAAAGGGAACGCCAAAAGATGATGAATCTAAAAAAGAGACTATAAAAAAAGAAGAAGATAAAAAGGAAGAACCGAGAGAAGGCTCTGAAAGTAAACAAAAAGACGATAAAGAAAAAGTTAAGGAATCCGATAAATCGGTGGATTTAATTACCCCTCTATCGGAAAAGGTAACTCAGATGCCCGAGAAAATTGCTCCCGCATCACCTTCAGTTAGAAGATTCGCTCGTGAGATTGGAATCGATATACATTTAGTAAGAGCTTCGGGAAATAACGGAAGAATCACAATCGAAGACGTTAAAGCTTATGCAAAGAGTATGAATGAACTGCTTTCTTCGGGGGCAGCCGGGGTATCAGGTGGAGGCGGTTCTTTCTATAAGGAAACTCTACCCGACTTCTCAAAATGGGGAGATATAGAAAAACAGCCAATGAGCAATATCCGAAGAAAAACGGCGGAACATCTATCTTATGCTTGGCAGACGATCCCTCACGTTACGCAATTTGAAAAAGCTGATATAACTGAGCTTGAAAAGATCAGAAAGCAATTCGGAAAGAAAGCAGAAGAAGCAGGCGGTAAGCTTACCGTTACTGCAATATTGATTAAAGTAATTGCTTCTGCGCTTAAGGTTTTTCCACAGTTCAATTCCAGTATTGATATGGAAAAGAACGAAGTTATTTATAAGAAATATTTTAATATTGGAATTGCTGTTGATACCGAAAGAGGATTATTGGTACCGGTAGTAAGAGATGCCGATAAGAAAAATGTAATTCAGATTGCTGCTGACCTTGCAGAGATATCAAAAAAAGCGCGTGATAGAAAATTATCACTTGAAGATATGCAGGGAGGTTCTATTTCGGTAAGTAATCTTGGCGGTATTGCAGGGACTTATTTTACTCCTATCGTTAATGCTCCCGAAGTGGGAATACTCGGAGTATCACGCTCGGCAATGGAGCCGGTTTATATCGATGGGAAATTTGAACCGAGATTAATGATGCCTCTATCGTTATCGTATGATCATAGAATTATAGACGGAGCTGATGCAGCCCGATTTATCAAATGGGTAGTAAGTGCATTGGAACAACCGTTTTTACTTACATTAGAAGGTTGATAGAATATGAGTACAAAAACAGAATTATTAGTAATTGGAGGCGGACCGGGAGGATATGCAGCGGCATTCTTGGCTGCGGATCTTGGTATGCAAGTTACAATGGTGGATATGGAAAAATATCCGGGTGGAGTATGTCTTTGGAGAGGATGTATCCCATCTAAAGCTCTCCTTCATATTGCTAAATTAGTAAAAGAAGCGGAAGAAGCTGAAAAAATTGGAATTAAGTTCGGTAAGCCGGAAATTGATGTTAATAAGATAAGAGAATTTAAGAATAGTGTCGTAGGTAAACTTACCGGCGGATTAGGTCAATTAGCCAAACAGAGAAAAGTAAATTTTATTCAAGGTAAAGCTACTTTTATTAATTCCACATCTGTCTCTATTGCCAAAAGCGATGGAACTACAGAGACAGTAGAATATAATAAGGCAATTTTAGCGACAGGTTCAGTGCCTTCAAAAGTACCGGGACTATCAATCGATTCCGAGCGTGTAATGGATTCTACAGGTGCGCTCGAAATGAATAATATACCGGAAAAACTTCTTGTTGTAGGCGGTGGATATATCGGACTAGAATTAGGTTCTGTATATGCAGCTCTCGGTAGTAAAGTAACGGTTGTGGAGATGACTTCCGGACTTCTTCCCGGTGCTGATCGGGACCTCGTTGCCGTCCTAGCTAAAAGAGTTACTTCGCTTATGTCTGCAATTTATCTCGATACAAAAGTTGTGGAACTCAAAGAAGTAAAAGAAGGAATCAAGGTGAAATTTGAAGGTCCTAAAGTTACGGAACCAGAACAATTATTCGATAAAGTATTAATATCGGTAGGAAGAAGACCTGTTACAACGGGCTTCGGAATTGAGAATACGAAAGTGAAGGTGAATGAAAGAGGTTTTGTAGCAGTGGATAAACAGATGAAAACGGCTGATACTGCAATATTCGCAATCGGAGATATCGTTGGCAACCCGATGTTAGCGCATAAAGCTGCTGCGGAAGGGAAGGTGGCTGTGGAAGTAATTCACGGTGAAAAATCTTTCTTTGAACCGGCACAAATCCCGGCAGTGGTTTTCACCGATCCTGAATTAGCTTGGGCAGGTCTTACTGAATTAGAGGCAAAGGAAAAAGGGATAGAAGTTCAGATTGCAAAATTCCCATGGGGTGCAAGCGGTAGAGCAACTACATTGGATAGAAACGATGGACTTACTAAGTTAATTATCGAACCGGGAACTGAAAGAATTCTCGGCGTTGGTATGGTTGGCGTTGGAGCTGGTGATATGATTGCCGAAGGTGCTCTTGCAATCGAAATGGCTGCGAACGTTAAGGATCTTTCTTTGACTATACATCCACATCCTACTCTATCGGAGACAATGATGGCTGCTGCAGAAGTATTTTATGGACATGCAACAGATATGTATAGACCAAAGAGAAAATAATGCGGTTAAAATATTTTGTATTGATCTTATTATTCAGTGCGGTTTCGATAAATGCTCAAGATTGGGTACGGTTCGATTCTCTTCTTGTAAAAGGGATTGATCAAATATATGGTATAAAATTTCAGGAAGCGGAGAAGACGTTTAAGATAGTGGAAAAAGAATACCCGCGGCATCCCGCGGGTAAGTTTTTTGCAGCTATGATTACGTGGTGGAAAATTGCAACCGATATCGATAATACTCAATATGATGATGAGTTTTACGATCAATTAGATGATGCAATTGATCTTTGCGATGATATACTTGATGATAACGATAAAAATGTCGATGGACTTTTTTTCAAAGGTGGTTCTCTTGGATTTAGAGGAAGACTCCTGGCAATAAGAGAAAATTGGTTTGATGCTGCTTTGGATGGAAAAGAGGCACTTCCATTGATCTTCAAAGCCTATGAAAATGATCCCAAGAGAATTGACGTTCAGATGGGTTTTGGAATTTATAACTATTATGCCGCCGTAATACCTGCTCGTTATCCGGTCGTAAAACCCTTTATGGTTTTCTTTCCTAAAGGAGATAAAGAAAAAGGGCTGAAACAATTAGAGCATGTTGCCTTTAATGGACGATACACTAAAATTGAATCGCGCTATTTTCTGATGACACTCTATTTCCAATTTGAAAATAATTGGGAAGAGGCAATGAAGTATGCAAAACTACTGATTAAAGATTATCCCGATAATCCCGTTTTTCAAAAATATTACGGAACTATATTCGTTAGACAAAATGATTACGCATCCGCACAGAAAGTATTTAGAAATGTACTTGATAAAGTAAAAAAAGGTTACCCTGCATATAATGATAGATTTGAAAGAGAAGCCGAGTATTATATAGGAATGCATCACAGAGAAAAAGGGAATCTTGATTCAACAATATATTATTTATCTAAAAGTGTAGCCATATCTAGAGTGATTGAAAAAGATGAGCCGAAAGGTTTTTTGATCATGGGTTCGCTCTATCTTGCAATGGCTTATGATCAAGCAGGACGCCGTCAAGAGGCAATAAAATTATATAAAGAAATTTTAGATTATCCGGATAGAAGCAACTCCCGCAAACTCGCCGAACAATACCTCAAAACACCGTATAAAGATTAGTTAATAGTTTTTTGTTATTTCAATTGCGCAATTAAATTTGAATTACTATTGAGTAAAAATTTTCTCCTTAAGTTTTTATACTCAAAAAACTAAATAAAAAATTTACCTATATATTTTTATTATATCAATACTAATCGGCATAAAAGCAGTGCAAAAATATTGGTACTATCTTTTCTAATCATTTCTCATTATATTTTTTATATAATAATAAAATATTCGAGGTGTTACTATAAAAAAGATACTATTGTCTCAAATAGCATTGCTTCTGATTTTTAACTTCTACATCAAAAATGATATTGCTTTTCTATCATCTTCTAAATTAAACAAATTATGTGACCGAGTTACACCCAACAATTACAGTATTTTTTATAAATCCATTTATTATTTCGTTTACTTTAAATAATCACATCGAGGGGTTATGAAAAAAACAAGATTCATTACAGTTACTCTTCTGACAATAACACTTTTCTCTTCAACTTTAATTAAATCGCAATGGGAGGTGCAAAATAGCGGAACAACAAAGAATTTGTATGGAATTTGCTTAATTGATTCATTGAACGTATGGATAACGACCCATACTTCACAATACCTACAAACAAAAGATGGAGGGAAAAACTGGGAGTTAAAGGAGATAGAGGGTGAAGACTATCTTAAGAGTATATTTTTTGTAAATAAGAAAGTAGGATATGCTACAGGGGGATTGGATAAGATTTATTCGACAAAAGATGGAGGAGATACATGGGAATTATATGATACAACGTATAATTATTCATTCCAGGATATTCAATTTATAGATGAAAATAATGGCTGGATAGTTGGATATATGTTTATTGATGAAGGGCATAGTAAAGGGATAATTCTTCATACCTCAAATGGTGGCAAAACATGGGAAACACAATTAGCGATTGGAGGGGACTCACCTTATAAACTTATTAAATTCAACTCAATAAGAATGAAAGATGAAAATATAGGTTGGGCTAATTCTTCTCCACCACATGATGGTTTTGGGGATACAGATGTATTTAAGACTGAGAATGGCGGCATCCAATGGGAATTTATAACTACTTTTAGGAGACCTACTTTAAGACTAAAACTAGCTAGTGGAGACACATTATGGGCAGGAGGATGGGGTTTCGAAGTTT
>CALDDL010000365.1 GCA_937936675.1 uncultured bacterium | reverse complement strand
TTTCATTGTCAGCCTTGATTCTTTGCTTACTTTCTCATCTAGGAGAAAGTAAGGAGCAGCTCCTCCGAGGCATTCGGAGAAAGTAAGAGAGCCCCCTCCTTGCTTCAAGGAGCAGTCCCTCCGAGGCACTCGGAGTAAGTGAGCGACCTCCGCTCCCTTTTTTTACTTGCATCTTTCTCAATAATATCCTAAATATTTGTCTTAATTATTTTTATTGTTTCACAAAAGAGGACTTAATGGTTAATTATATAGGGAATTTTAACGTAGTACCCGCACTGCCCCAAAATTTAGAAATGCTTCGCGAAGTTGTTTATAATCTGTATTGGGCATGGAATCACGATGCAATCGATCTTTTTAGACGTCTCGACCGTAAACTATGGGATGACTGCCACCATAATCCCGTAGCAATGCTCGGAAAAATTTCCCAAAAACGCCTCGAGGAACTATCCGCAGATGATAGCTTCATCTCCCACCTCAACCGCGTTTACGTTGCCCTTAATGTCTATATGGAAGAAAAAACATGGTTTAATAAAACATATACCGGACCGAAAGATAAATGCATCGTCTATTTCTCGGCTGAGTTCGGTCTCACCGAATGCCTCCAAATCTATTCGGGCGGACTAGGAATACTTTCGGGCGATCACATGAAATCCGCCTCCGATCTCGGTCTCCCGCTCGTTGGAGTGGGTCTCTGCTATAAAGAAGGCTATTTCCAACAGTACCTTAATGCCGATGGCTGGCAGCAGGAACGTTACGAAATAAACGATTTCTATAATCAACCGATGACACCTGTACTAGACGGCAAAAAAAATCAACTCAAAATTGAATTCGATTTCCCGGGCAGGAAAGTGGTAGTAGCCGTTTGGAAAATCCAAGTCGGCAGAGTGCCCCTTTACCTACTCGATACTAACGTACCAGAAAATACCGAAGAAGACCGCCGCATCACTCGTACACTCTATGGCGGTAATAACGAGACCCGCATTCAGCAGGAGATCGTCCTCGGTATCGGCGGTATCAGAACACTCCACGCACTCGGTATCATACCCACCGTATGCCACATGAACGAAGGTCATTCCGCATTCCTATCCCTCGAACGTATCCGAATGCTGATGAAAAATCATAAACTCTCATTCACCGAAGCAAAATCGATCGGCTTCTATTCTAATGTATTTACAACCCATACACCCGTACCCGCAGGTATCGATATCTTCCCGAATGAAATGATCGAAAAATATTTCGGCAGCTATTACCGTAATGAACTTCATATAAACGATAAAACTTTCTATCAGCTCGGCACTCTCGATAAAGATAAGCCCGCAGCTAATTTTAATATGGCGCATCTCGCTATGAATATGGCGTCTTTCGTTAATGGCGTTTCTAAACTACATGGCACGGTATCGAAAAAAATGTGGCAGTCGGGATTCAAAAATATCCCGTTCGATGAAATCCCGATCGATTACGTTACTAATGGCGTTCATACCCATTCGCATCTCTCGGGCGATATGTTTGAATTGCTTTATCGCTATCTCGGCGATAAGCTCGTCCAGAATCCCGCTGATGAAGAACTGTGGCAGAGAATCGATGAAATACCCGATGAAGAACTCTGGCGTACTCATGAACGCCGCCGCGAACGCCTCGTTGCCTTCGCAAGACGCCGTCTCGTTCAGCAGATTACTCAACGCGGCGGATCGGCTTCCGAACTCAATTTCGCTAAAGAAGTACTCGATGCCTCCGCACTTACAATCGGATTCGCACGCCGCTTCGCTACATATAAACGCGGTAATATTATCATGCGCGATATCGAACGCCTCGCATCTATCCTTTGCAATACCGATCTTCCCGTACAAATTATCATCGCCGGTAAAGCACATCCTAAAGATGAAGAAGGGAAAAAAATTATTCAAGAACTCGTGGGTATCGCTAAAGCAAATCACCTACGTAAAAAAATCGTATTTATCGAAAATTACGATATGAATATCGCTCGCTATATGGTTGAGGGTTGCGATATCTGGCTTAATAATCCGCGCCGCCCCTTAGAAGCATCGGGCACCTCAGGTATGAAAGTTATCGCTAATGGCGGACTTAATTTCTCGGTTCTCGATGGCTGGTGGGATGAAGCTTATACTCGCGATACGGGCTGGAAAATCGGTAATGCCGAAGAATATACCGATCTCGATTATCAGGATGAAGTGGAGTCGCGCTTAATTTATGAAGTGCTCGAAAAAGAGATCGTCCCCTTATTCTATAACCGTGCCGAGGATAAACTTCCGCGCGGCTGGATCGCAATGATGAAAAACTCGATGAAGAAACATGGTCCCGTATTTAATACATCACGAATGGTAGAGCAATACGCTCAGAAATTCTATTTCCCTGCAATCGAAAAACGTACCCATCTCCAAGCAAAAGATTGGGAGAAGGGGAAAGAATTCTCCGCATGGCGCGAAAAAGTCCATCGCAATTGGGATGCCGTCCGATTCAATAAGATCGAAGAAGAAAAGAAAAATGGCGAACTCAAAGTCGGTAAGAAATTCGCAGTCTCCGCCGAAATATCACTGGGCGAACTCACTCCCGATGATGTGGAGGTGCAGATCTATTATACCAAGACCGATACTAATGAACTCATTAATAAATCGGTAAAGATGAATTATAAGCCGAATAAATCGAAAGATAATTTGTATTTTTATATCGGCGAAATAGAACTCGATGAAACGGGATTATTCGGATATACACTTCGTATAATGCCCGATAACTATATCTTAACAAATAATTTTGAACTCGGACTCGTAAGGTGGGCATAAATGCTGCTTGAAACACTCGATCTGCGGAATAACGATATTCTGATCTATTCACAGAATATGTTCAATTTTAATGATAATTTTAAGATTGTCTTTAAGAACGAAAAGATCAAACGCCCTAAACCCGTTTCCTATTTCGATGTGTGTAATTACGTTAAAGATCCGTCACCAAAAAATCTTATTGCATATCGGCTATTGACTAACGTACCCAAGCTTGATGCTTATAGCACCAAGTTTGGGTATTTTATCAGAGTCAATGATAAAATGGAACTGATTTATTTTGACCCGATTTATGCAATAAAAGATCTAAGGCACTTGCGTTTTGAGTTAGATCCTGCTAAATTTCGATTTAAGATTCAGCAAGTTGGATTAACTTCTTTGACGCGAAAAGAAAATGAAGCAGATTTCGCAGAAGTATATTCATTTGATATGAAAGCAGTAGAAGCACAGAATCAGAATGATAAAATATTTTCCGATGCAATCTTCGCATTCGATGAGAATTATATCGATGAAGAAATAGATAATAATTCGATTGCATCCAAAGAGAAAATAAAAATTTCGGAAGATACCGGAGCCGATAGGCAGAAGTATGAAAGACCCGTTTCGAATGATCAGGAAAAGATTCAGATAGTAAGAGAAGAGCTGGTTACTCTTCTCAAAGAAGCACTCGGAATACAAAATATCAATCAGTCAAATCCGCAGCCCTCCGGTTTCTCTGATTTCATTAAAAAAGCAAAAGACCAGAACGCAATGGACTTATTTAAATCGACAATGAAATCAAACGAGCTTATGAACAGATCAGTAGTACTAAAATTAGACGATACGACAAAAGAAATAAAATAACTTTTAAAGTTAGTTATATTGTAGTATATTAGAGACTGTAAAAAATACACCGTATCCTGTTTACAAGAGGGCATTAATCATAGAGAGAAAAAATCGCAGTAAA
>CALDDL010000364.1 GCA_937936675.1 uncultured bacterium | reverse complement strand
CTCCTAAGCGAAGCTTTTGAGAGGATATAATCCGGGATTCTTTCATTAAATTTAATTTCGTCTAATTGCATTTGGGTGCCGTCTCCATCTTTCAATACGTCCTTATATGTCAATGAAGTGGCTACCCACCTTCCATCAAATTTCTTTATTTCATGTATATCAATGGTCTTTAATAATTTTCCACTTTTTGCATATAGTTCTTCTTTCAAAATTATAAATCTTTCTTTATCCACCCATGCTTTTCTGCTATCGTAGGAAATATCCTCTTTTTTAGAAGTCAACTCAATTATCCAAACCGGACGATCCAATATTTTCTCTTCACCGATAATCTTAGCATTGTACATATTTTGAAGAAGCGGGTCTTCCATCATATCTTCATAGGAAAGATCAGAACCCATTACAGACTGGCGGAGCATGTGCCCGCTTATTAATATTGTTCTATCCGTTGAAGGTGAATAAGTCCAAAGCTGATCGCCGAGCTTAAGCATCTTAGTCCCCTTTTCTCTTGCGGGAGCTAAGTATTCGGTGAATGAGTCATCCGAGCCGCGCTGCAAAGTCTTTGCCTCCACAGTACGTGAGCCGCGCCGACCTTTGATTATCATTTTAGAAATGGCAATCTGCGAATCTGTAACCGAATTTGCATCTACTTTTTTTATGATTTCATCTGCCGATGGTTGAGCTATTAATGCACCGGCGAAAAGTATGACCATAATAAATATTAATTTTTTCACGCTTCTAACTCCTTGAATAATTGAGCAGTCTCTCTTTTATATATACCAATTCCGGCAATGGATGTTCCAAGTACCGTAGCTAAAATTCCGGGGATGAACCCTATTAAATAAGTCTCATAAGTTACATCTGCATGAAGAACACCCGTAATCATTACTGAAGATTTTTCGAAAAGAAAACTTAAATCCAATCCATATATTTCCATTAAATATGAAGGTATTAATCCGAATAGAGTACCGAGGAATGAGCCGACTATACCTATCATAATCGATTCTAAAATTAATGTCCTATATATATGCCCTTTCTCTTCGCCTACTGCAAGGCGAACTCCCATCTCTCCATATCTTCTCAAACTTCCCATTAGTCCTGCGTTCCATAAAACAATTGCCATTGCAAAAATGAATATTCCGATGATTACAAAAGAAGCTATATCAATTAATCCCATATAATCACTAAGACCCGATTCCTCGGGAAGTGCACCCATTATTGGAGCAAATTCATCTTCAGAGTTTTTATACTTTTCATTAAATGAATTTCTTATCCCGTATGCTTTATCGGAATGGAAATTATCATCTTTAAAGAAACCGAGAATCTCACCTGCGGCATTATTCATATCAAGGGATTTTTGAATATCTGAAATATCAGTAATTATAGCACCTCTATCTAAAGCAGCAATTCCAAAATGGATGGTTCCTGCTATAACAAAATTTGTCATCACCATACTTCCATACATTGTACTGCTCAAAAGTGTAGCAGTATCTCCGGGAGCAACTTTTAGCCGCCGAGCGAAATCATCTGCAATTAATATTTCATTCGGCTTCTCAGGTATCCTTCCTTTTATAAGTGATTCATCGAGATTCAGGAATTTTCTTTCCGGACTTTCTCTTGAAAAAAGATCAACCGCCATACCCGATACGGGACCTTGAATCCTTGTCTCTCCATTTTTATCGGGTATATCAATAAGTCCACCGAATTTTATTCTCGGCGTCCAGATCATATCCGGATAAGATTTTTCTACGTCTTGAATCAATGTATCAATTCCAATTATAGCAAGATCGTTTGGGCTTTGATTAGATTCTTGCGAGTATGCTTTTGTCATAATCCTAACATGTCCCGAATTATAATGTGCGCTCGACTTAATCATATCCGAAACAAATCCATTAAGATATGAATACAAAAAGACAGTCAAAGCAACACCGATAAATACAGTCAATATCGGGAACAGGGATCTTGATCGGTCTCTAACTAAACCTTTGAATAAAAACTTTAACATATACTACTCCAAAATAAACTCATTAAATAAATTTTCCTCTAAGCGCATCGGTCGGTTTTAGTTTTGCAATTCTGCGAGTTGGGAGATAGCTTACAATAGAAGTAACTATTAATACTAATAAAATTGTACCTATAATTAATCCGGCAGTAAATTCGGGATATATCCTATCTCCGAGCGCAAAACCAAAACTATTGGTGGATGCAGGTAAACCATAGCCTACCTTAGCTACATACCAAACTAAAGGTCCGCCATAAATCATAGCGGCAATTGCGGCAAGCACTGCATGCATCGAACCTTCGAGAGTAAATAATTTTATTAAAGTAGATCGAGTCATTCCAAGAGCCATAAGTGTCCCCATCTCTTTTCGTCTGCGAAATATTGATAATATCTGAGTATCAAAAATTGCAAGCATTGCAAGAAGCAGAAGAACAAAATAAAAAATACTCGCTCCGGCACTTTTGGTAGTAGCCAATGATCTTAAATCCGCCAATAGATAATCTAAATTTTTAAATTCCCAACCTGAGAGATTTTTTGCGAATTGTGAATCTTGTTTTAATACTATCATCGTAGCTTCATTCTGCATTGCGGTCATTTCTCTCATCCTATCCAATGGAATCCATATCTGTCCGTTATCGATTTCAGAGACTTCTGTATTTATTACTTCTACTATCTTCACTTCATCGGCATCGAAAGTTCCTTTGGCATCCCGCCACCTGATAGTAACGAAATCTCCTTTTTTCAGTCCGCTGCTCTTAGCCATTCTACCTCCAATTAATGCAGGTATAAATCCGTTTTCATTATTTAGCAAATGAGTGGGGAGTGCTAATATCTTTTGGTTAGGATCAATTCCTTTTAATAAAATATTTTGCATTCTACCATTTGGATAAATGGAACCTTGTCTTATGAGAATAGAAGTAGCATCATTGCTCTTAATTAAACCGTCTATTTCATTTGGGATAATTCCGTGCGCATCATCCAAGGAAAGCGGATCGTAAGGATCATATAATTCATGCCAATATTGCCCGCCTCCATATTGCACTTTTATTGTAGAGGCTTCCATCTGGTTATTCATACCCGCATATAGTCCCTGCATAAAAATTATTGCTACATAAGAGAAGGATAACGCAATAACATTAAGCCACGTTCTAAGACCGGCTCCAAGTAAATTCTTTATTGCTAATTTTATAATTAACATAATTTCTCTTATTGATTATTAAGTGAAATATTTTCATCTCTTTGAATATATCCATCGTTCAAAGTAATTTTTCTTTTTAGATACTTCATTACTTTTTCGTCATGAGTGGCAAAAATAAATGTGGTATCAAGTTCCTCATTTAGCTTAACCATAGTTTCCATAATATTGTGAGAGTTTTTTGCATCAAGATTTGCGGTCGGTTCATCAGCCAAAACGAGTTCCGGTTTTTTAACTACTGCGCGAGCGATTGCCACTCTTTGGCTTTGTCCGCCCGAAAGTTGAGATGGCTTAGAATCTTTACGGTCAGCTAGCCCCACCCATTCGAGAGCTTGCATTACTAATTCTTTTCTTTTTGCAGTTTCAATATCTTGGAGTAAAAGAGGAAACTCAACGTTCTCATAAACCGTATATACAGGTAGGAGATTAAAAGTTTGGAAAATAAACCCGATATGATTATTGCGAAGTTTCGCAGCATCTTGATGTGATAGAGTTTCAATTTTATTTCCTAATACTTCTACACTGCCTTGAGTCGGTGAATCTAAAGACCCGATTATATTTAAAAGTGTTGTTTTTCCCGAACCACTCGGACCCACCAAACCGAGGAATTCACCTTTGTTTATAGTTATATTAATATTATCTAATGCCACTAATACAGTCGGACCCATTGGAAATTTCTTATATAATTTTTCTGTTTTAATTAAAAATGAATTACTCATTCTCACCTCTTTATATTTCTTTATAATTTTTTAATGGTTAAAAACTACCATAATCTGAAATCCCTTTCCCGCTAATGCATTTCCGTTTTGAGTTTGATTTATCTTTGCATTATCGGGATTGAAGAACCCTATAAAATAGATCATCCAATTATCATAAGTGCGCTGCCAATTAAGGGTAAAATAATTTTCTTTGTTAGTCCAATCGCGATAAAAGAATACAGAAACATTATCAAGTAATCCTATCGGATAATCTGCCGAAAAACCTATGAAATTATTACCATCACCTTTGCCCAATAGTTTTTCAGAATTTTCAGTGTTAAAAAATTCGGAGACTATGTGAAGACCATTCCCGACCGAAAAAGTATAGTCAGCTCCAAGTGTTATCATTCTCTGATGTTTTAAAGATAAGATCGCGGTTTTTCTATTTATCAATGCAGCTTCTATCCAAGCACCAATTTCTATATCCCATTTACCATCGAATGCGATACGATTTTCTTCAAAACTATGTTTGTTTGATAATTGATTTGCTAATGGAAATATTGATTGTTCTGCTTGACGGTGATGATAAGTAATTCCGGCTTCGCCGGTTAGGAATGATGATTGTACTCGTCCTCCAAATTCGATGCTTTTTTTCTTTGTTGGAAAAATCTCCCATCCTTTAAAGTCATTATTACCGTATAGACCCCAGAGCCATATATTTGAATTGTTATTAGAATAGTACCGGGCGAGAAGACCATAGACACCATCGGTAAATTTGAGCGGGTCACGAGGATCAATTTTGTCGAACCACATTAAAGGGCGAAATAATGTAGCCGAACCAAAATTAATTTTTTGCAGACCCGCTCTTAA
>CALDDL010000363.1 GCA_937936675.1 uncultured bacterium | reverse complement strand
AAAATAGAAGGGCATAAAATTCCAATCAATAAAACTAACAGAACTAAAAAAGTTATTATTAAATCTAAAGCCTAATGTCAAAATATTCTTCTTCATATAGTAGTATTTATTATGAAGATTCTGATATTCCAATTAATAAATTGAATATTAGGAACAAAATTGAACTTGAAAAAATTGAAAGAGATTTATTATTAAAAAGTTATGAGTTTTTTCATAATAAATTAGATATAAAAACCGTTTTTAATGAAAAATATTTATTGAGGTTGCATAGAAAGACTTTTAGTAGTCTCTATGAATTTGCGGGTCAATATAGAAATTTTGATATTTCAAAAGGATACATAGTATTTTGCCCTTCTAAGAATCTACACGTTATGTCTGAATCAATTTTTAATCAATTCAAAGCGGAAAACTATCTTAAAGATTACTCTCAAAAACCAAAAAAAGACTTTTCATTAAGACTAGCATATTATCTATGTGAGCTGAATGCATTGCACCCTTTCCCGGAATTTAATGGAAGAATAATCAGATTATTTTTTGATATGATAACAAGTTATAATGGTTATGACTATATCGATTACAACGAAGCACTAAAAATTGTGAATGGGCAGAATTTATTTATTGATGCATCAATAGATTGCATGACTGGTTCAGGAGTAAAAATGTATAATATTATTTTCAATGGTCTAAATAAATTATAAGGAGTTACAAAAAATCTTTAAAATAATTTCTTCTTTATGATTTTCATAAACAGATTGCTCGTGCAAATGTAGTTACCACTACAATTAAACTCTCCATTTGAAAAAGTGATTTATAATATCCTAATAAATTACCATTTCATTTTAAATGGCAAATAATTTCCCTCTTTTACTAATAACTTGGTAATTGACCTCGCTTGAAAATCGAGAATTTGAGCGGGAGAAATTTCTAAAGAATGCCATTTTATTTTCGTATGCCACCTTTTAGAAAAAGTTGTTGCTAATATTTTTTTACAATAGTTTTTTAATAATCCGATGTTATTACTTTTTGGAATAAAACCTCTGCCTAATAAACTAACTACTATTCTGTCAGCAAAAGGAGCTCTGAATTCTTCAATAATATCAAATACCATACTACCGCCATCTCTTTGAGAGCCATGAATTAAACCGAAATAAGGGTCTAAACCAGATTTTACAATCGCTCGCCAAACTTCACCATATAAAATTCCATATACATAATTAAAGCATTGGTTTATTATATCTTCAGCAGAACGTGTAAATCTACCGGTAAAATCATATTTTGATGGTACTAATTTTTTTATGTTTTGCCAATAAATAGATGCAGCATGTCCTTCATAACCCATTACTCGCATACGTATATCTTCACTTGAAGTATCGGCATCTAAAATTTTTTTTGCTAATTCCTCAATACTTCCAATATCTTTATTCACCTCAATTAATGAACTTTCTTTTCTTTTTTTATATTTATAAAAATATTTTAATAGTGAAGCCTGATTTTTTACTTTTGCGTTTAGCATTTGCAGTCCACATTTTAACACATCATTATCATCCCTTCTAGTTACTTGTAATTTTCTTAAATATGCTTTTGTAGATACAATAGTATTCACAACAGCTAAAGGACTTCCAATTGATGAAGCAAATACAATTGGAATATTATATTCTGCTAATTTTAATTGAAGATTTACAGAAATATTCATACCCCGCCCCTCTAAATATACTAATCCTAATTCTTTTATTTTATGTCGATAGATTTCCTTCTTTTTTCTCTTTACTACAAGTTCTTCTTCTTCATTCATAAGATAACTGCCATGAGTAAGAATGAATAATCTCCTGTCAACTTCAAAGACAGAATCTTTGATAGAAGTATTGGTATCGGTTGATAAATCATCATCAAGAATAATTGACTTTTTCTCTTCAGATAATGTTTCTAAAAACTCTTGAGGAATATGAGCGAAAGCATTCTCTGTGGGATAACTATTTCCGGAACTATTTGCTCTAATGGCAGTCTCTTTTTCGGCAATTTCATTATTTTCATTGTTCATTAATGAACTAAATCTTTCTCTGCAAATCCACATAGGATCATCAGATATATTTACCGGTAATATCATTTTAGAATAATTATCGATCTGTCCATCGAGCACTTCAAATTGATTTTTTATTAACGATTCATTATTTACATGAAAATAATTTCTAAACCCTCGTACTGTAGAATTTATTTTTTCATTTAGTATTAATATCTGCTGAAGTGAATTTTTATTAATAGCCATTTGATCAATATATTTTTTCATTACATCATTTACTAGGTTAATCTTTTTTTCACGTATTAATAAATCATTACCCCATATTTTGAATCCTAAATATTCCAGACCATCATGAATATTTACAATTTTTGTTTTCTCGTTTTTTAACTTCATTTGGAGCACATCGCTTAGAAAATTTTCCAATATATTTAGTGCATTTTCGCAATCCTTTTTTGTTTTTGCTTGAATTACTATGTCGTCTGCATATCTTACAAAACAAATTTCTAAATATTCCAAATGCTTATCCAGTAAATCAAGATAAATATTTGAAAGTAGAGGAGACAGTGACTCGCCAAGAGGAATTCCTACAAGTGTGGGAATAAGTTCTTTAAATTCTAGAACCTCCACTTCTATCCAATGAAAAATAAGATTTATAATTTCTTCGTCTTGAATCGTTTTGCAAAGAAGATCTTTTAGGATATTATGTTCAATCGTTCCAAAGCAATCTTTAATATCAGCAACCATTGCCCATTCAAAACCCATTTTAATCCTACTTCTAATTAAAGAAATTGCTTGATGAGGATTTCTCCTGGGTCTAAAAGCGAAACTATAATTACTAAAATGTGGTTCAAAATAAGGCTCCAATAAAATTAAACAACATGTTATAAGAACTCTGTCTCGAATACAAGCAACACCAATTTCTCTTTCGCCTCCATCGGGTTTTTCTATTAATATTTTTTTTAATGGTTTACATCGATATGTTTTATTTATTAATTCATTATGAAGTTTCAATAATTCCAGTTCTAGTGTGTTTTTAAAATCTTTTATACTAATCCCATCTACACCAAAGGAATTTTTATTTGCCATCTTAACTCTATCCCAACCTAATCTTAAAAAATCGATATCGCATAATTTTTCATATAAGTTCATGTAATTTTTCTTTACAACTTTTAAAGAATCAAGTTCCGAAGATATTTGACGAACAGATGTTATATGCTTGTTTAAATTACTCATTGCATTAAGATATCGTCCTAAATGAATATCTTCAATATTAATACTTGATTTTTGTGATACTGTAATACCTTTACCAATTCTATTTGATTTAATCCAAATTTTTCCCTCTTCAAGATTTTTTATCCTTTCGATCTCTTCATTGTTTAACCAATTACATGATTGTATTGGATTTTCAAAATCGATTTTACCTACAATCCAAATTGTGTCTGATTTATTAATCCATTCTATATAATTATGATTTAAGATTTGAGAATTTTTTATTCTAAGAATATTAATATGTTTTATATTTTTTGAACTACTTAATGACCATTCAGGGAAATATAAAGGGAGGTAATTTGGTGTACAAATATGGACTATTGTAAATTCCAGTTTTGAATCAGGACTAATCAAAAAGTAGTTTTTCATTGCATTCTCTACTATTATATCCATTAATTTACATATAATAAGATTTTCCAATATTTCATTACTAGTATCGAAATTTTCAATCCATATTACAGTTTTTTGAGAAAATAATTTTTCTAATCTGAAAGAATTTACCCCTTCAAAAAAAGAATATACTGATGGAAATTTTAAGCACCATAGAATTGAGTTCTGAAAATTATCTATGTCTTTCATATTAATTTTAGAATCAATACATAGTTTTTTAATATTGGGTTGAGACAATATTTTTAATAGTCCCGACATGCTTATATCGTGATATCTTGATAGTTTTACCGATAGATCAGAAAACCATTCAACAATTTTATCGGAAATATTTACATTCGCAGCACTGGTAAAAACGCTAAAAATTCTTTTTAATATTTCTTTTGAATGTGGAGTAAAACAAAGTTCATAAAACCTTTGTGTATGAACTCTATTTGCTAAATCAAACCAATGAATTTTTCTATCGAGTAAATTCATTTTATTATATTTTGTTAGGAAAATTGAGCCTCTTCCATTATAATCGTTTAAAATAATTACTCCGGGAAAATTATTATGTAAAAATATTTTCCGATAGACAACTTCAATTGCATTATATTGGGACGATATGACAGTGGTTATATTTGATGAACTATTCATTTTCTTTTCCTCTTCTTTTTCTTATGAAACATATCCAAAGTAGCAATCTGATTTTGTTGTTTCTCTAAATGATCTTTTAATGGTATAAAAAGTTCATTATTAGAAAAGGTTGAATTATACATTTCTGCAATTATTTTACAAAAATATTTATTTCGCCGTATAGTAACGGCTGTTCCAAATCGTATTTTTTTAAATGATTCTACTTTTCCATATTCATCGATAATTTTTTTTAATTCATTATATTTTTCAAGTAATGCTTTTGATAATTCAATTGCATTTTTGAGATCAAGAATATATGCTGTCTCTTGGTCAAGGACTAAACCTGTTAAATGACATTTGTACATTTTTGCCTCCAAATTGCTAGTACTAAAATGAAATAAAATAAATCTTGATTCAATCAGTAAAATTTATTAAACTACAATTGGATTTTATTATTGGAGTTAAAAAAATGGAATTTTTGTCTTTAGACGAAATTGCTGTTTTAGAAAATGAAATTCAACAAGAACAAAGGGCGTTATTTAATAATCGTGCGGTTATCACCAAAACAAAATCTAATCAGTGGTTATTTTTTAATGATTGTATTGGATTGCTCTTTAATCCGAATTACAAATCAAAATACTTCAGTGAACCTGCTACAAAACTTGCCCAATTAAAATTCGAGATTGAAAATAAATTAAAAAATTTTTACCTCAAACCCGGTCGAAAAATAGAATATGTTTTTAAATTAATTCATAAGAAAGAATTAAAAAATATTTTTTTTGAAGTAAACGAATCTTATCCATCTGTGAATGGGTATTCGGTATTAATAAGAAAAGTAGTTAATACAAATTCTCTAACAAATGGATTAACAAAACGCGATATTAAAGACTATATTGAGAGAATAATAGCAGAAGCAGTTGATATTGAATTTGAAGCTTATCGAACAATTCCTCAAATAATTTCAGATGACTTATTGAATAATTGGTATTGTCTTAACGGTCCGGCAAAAAGAGAAATACTTCATATAATTAACCGCCATATCGAAAGAGGATGGGTCATTAATAATTTCATGAATCCTTCTACTAAGAGAATTCTAGATATTAAGGTTAAAGATATAAAGAATAGAGAGTTATATGTATCCACAATTGAGTATTGGTATTTAAGGTGGTGGGATACAAAAAAAAGTGTATATACATTTCCATATAGAGAAACGACAAGGCAAAGATACATTTTACGAAAAGTAGATGGAATTTGGAAAATATATGAGGTAATTATGCCGGCACCGAGAACTTCTGTTCCTCATAGACGCAAATACGCCTCAATTTAATCCAATTCCGGTCTTTTTGTTTATGTATTGCTTATAATATGCATTATAGGAAATTCGGCGATGAACGCCGAGGAGGAACAAAATGTTAGAGTCAGAAGTGTTAAAACAATTTTTAACCGAGTTGCTTATTATTTTATCTGCACTCGTATTTATTTTCTACTGTATTTTACTTGAGTTCAATCCCATCAAATGGTTTTTTTACTTGATTTTTCCTAAGAAAAAGAGAGAGAAAAAACAAAAGGAAGAACAAGAAAAAAAAGATTGGGAAGAAAAAAATAAAAATAGAGCAGTAGAAGTAGAAAAGCAGAGAATTTTCAACGATCTAAAATACAAGGTTCTGGAATATTTTTCGGTAGAACTCGAAAAAATAGACCAAACGGGTACTCAAGACGAAATAGTGAGAGTAGTAAACTTACTCGCTACTGAAATCGCTATAGCTTGTGTAAATAGCGATAAGGCAGCAAGAGGGGAAACAGTTAAACCCTACTATGATCCATCAAAGGATAAGCACTTTCAAGATTTTATTCCATGGGCTGAAGTAGTAATGAAAAAGAAAATTCTCTGGGCTAAATCGAGAAATGTTGCTATTTTAGCAATGCATGAGCTAGAAAGCAGAATGCCACATTTCAGCGAATATGAACCACTGAAAACTTACAGGCAAAAAAAATCACACTTAGAAGAGTTACCATGTGCATAAGGAAATCAAAA
Organism: uncultured bacterium; assembly: GCA_937936675.1. Lineage (GTDB taxonomy): Bacteria > Bacteroidota > Ignavibacteria > Ignavibacteriales > Melioribacteraceae > BRH-c32. The sequence goes on along the minus strand of CALDDL010000363.1, from coordinate 18,556 downwards.
AGCACTAATATTGATTCTTAAAGTAATTCACCCGAAAAGTCATCGTACTTTCGGGTGACTTTTGTTTATGTATTGCTTATAATATGCATTATAGGAAATAAATAAGGAGTTAATCATGAAACGATTAAGTTTGTTTGTCATCAGCATTTCACTGATTGCCTCCAGCATATTGTTGGGGCAGCAGCAGCAGTTACCAACCGTTGTGGATAATTCCCAGTGGTTCCCCCCAGCCCGTCAGCAATTTATGAACAATTGCACGAGCTTCTCAATGGTTTACTATCTTAAATCATATATTTGGAACCGAGCATTAAATCGCAATCCAAACTTAGAAGAGAATCAGTTTTCGCCTCTGTTTGTTTGGAATCAGATAGTCGATCCTATCTATCATTTTGCTGGATGGGATGAATTAAGTTCATACTTTCTCACCAGTCAAGGTGCGGCCACAATTTCTGATTTTAATTATTTAGGGTCAGATCCAGATGTCATGCCCCCCTTGGAGGTTAGAAGGTCTGCTTTAAACTACCGCTCTGGCGACAATCAAGCAAAATTCTGTATAAATTATAGTCTAGATGAGAACAATGGGGTTACCATGTTAGACTCTTTGACTATAGCTGGCAGAATTGAAATGCTAAAAGATTCATTAAACCAAGGTAAATGCTTTACTGTGAATTTTACTTTGTTTAATTATTTTAACAATCTTTACGGTCAAGACACAGCAGTGTACAGCTATATAGGAGAACCTTGGAATAATCAGAATGGTGGCCACGCAGTAGCGGTTACCGGTTATGATGAAAACATTGGATTAATGGGTTCGTTTAAATGCATTAATTCTTTTGGGCCATCGTTTGGCAATCAAGGATATTTTTATCTTGATTTTAACTGGTTCTTTTCTGGATATAGCGGCAACCAGCAGGCAGCTAAATTTTTGTTGAATGAAAAATTTAATCATATTCCAGAAGCTGTTGTGCAGTTAGATTTAAATAATTTTATCAGCGGAATGGAGAGAGAGCGTCTAGATTATCCGTTCGTTGATACTCTTTTTCAGAGAAATTCACCGCCATATGTAGTTGATATTTTAACATCTGATTGGCTTTTGTTGATGAGCCACTACAATCTTCTAAAGTTGACCAAAGTTAATGGTTCCAGTCCGGTAAATAGCAGTAATTATAATTATTTATATTTTAATAGACATAATGATGATGGTAATTATTCGGTTCTATTCGATATTAGTGATTATATTAGTGCAGATGATTTTTCATCCGTTGAATTTTTACTTTATGATCCCATAAGTGGAATATTTATGGGTGATAACAACGAAGTATTATATCAATATAGTAGAAATGCAATTTGCAGTGTGGATGGTGGAGAGTTAAAACTAAAGAATGGAAAAAAAATTACTTTTAGAGTTAAATCTTTACCCGACACTTCTGTGGTGGCCCAAAATTACAGCTCCATGAATTTATCTCGTCATGTGCCTCCGGGTGGGTTTATTCCTGTTAAAATAAGCACATGTGTAGCTAAACGTTGGCTCATAACTTTTAACATCGCAGACACGGTTGTTAATAATCCGCCTGTTATTGTTAATAAGCCGGATACGCTGTTTACTCATCCTGATAGCTTGGTTTCTTTCCAAGTAGAAGCCATGGATCCTGATGGGGATAGTTTACGTTTTAGCGTAGCTGGTCAAGGCGCCAGTATCGATTCTACCACCGGTTTGTTCAAGTATATTGGCAGCCAATTAGGTAGCTATGATATAAAAATTATGGTTACCGATGGTCAAGACTTAGCAGTAGATAGTTTCATAGTCAGAGTAGATAATCCGACAGGGGTTGAAGATGAATTCAACATTCCTGCAGAGTATGCTCTGGCTCAGAATTACCCCAATCCGTTCAATCCTTCCACTACGATTAACTTCTCTCTTCCTCGCTCAAGCCAGGTTCTTCTTAGAGTCTATAATGTTTTAGGCCAAGAAGTCGCTACCCTGGTTAATGAAGAGCTTTCTGTCGGCAATCATAGCGTCAGCTTTGATGCCGCTGGTCTCGCCACCGGGCTTTATATCTATAAGATACAAGCCGGAAAGTTCTCAGCAGTCAAGAAGATGTTATTTGTAAAATAGTCTCAACGAGCTTCATTTCCCCTCAGATGATTCTTGTCGAGCATTACCTGGCGTCTTCCAATCTTTTGCTAGATTGTGAAGACACCGGGTTTGTTTATGTATTGCTTATAATATGCATTATAGGAAATAGCTTATTTATAATGAGTTACAGATTTTGTCATTTTATACATATCCCCTAACCTATTTAATTCCAACAACTTATAAAGATTTATTTATTTTTCGAAAATCGATTTTCGAAACTTTTTTCCTAATCGCTTGAGCAGATTTTATAACTGATTGTAAAAAAACATCTTAAAAACCTTTATTTTTATGAATTCTCTACTCATTTCGCAAACGCCTCCCCTTTTACCTTTTCCTGCTCTTATTCGATAATTAAAAATATGAGATTTTAGGCGGTTTTTACTACAACTCCTTATTTTACTTCGCAAACACTATAAATATTTTTCTTACAAATCATTTTAGGAGAATGATGATATGAAAAATTTTTTTTATTATTCTGTCAGTAATTGTTCAGATTCACAAAATGTCTCAATACGATATAATTATATGAGAACTTGTGAGAATGTTGATTTAGATACTGCAATAAAGAATTACTTAAACTATCTGAATACCTATGCCTCTAAAAATACTTGTTATTGCTATTCAAGAGATTTAAGAAATCTCTTGAATAATGTTGGGAACATAAAAATGAGATTTTTTTCTATAATGCTCGTGTCCAATCTAATAAACGAATTACATGTCGCTAATGATAATTCTAAAAATAGGAGAGACTCGACTATTAACAGGATTAAGAGCGTTTATCGTTCTTTTTTTTTGTTATAAACAAAATTATATTGAAAAAGATTTCTCAAATGAGATTAAAGCGAGGAGGGCTTTAAGTAAAGCTACTTTGCCAATTACAAGGGATGAAATTTTTGCTTTATTGAAGTGCATTTCTTTATCGGAAGATAAATACCGCCTTAGAGATAAGACTTTATTTTCAATTTATGCTAATACCGGATTAAGGAAAATGGAAGTAATTTCATTAAAAATTTCAGATTATGATAATGTTTCTAAAATTTTTCGGTTAAATTCAGCAAAAGGAATATTGAAAAGAATGCAAACTATACCAGATGTTCTAATCAATATTTTGAATCAATATATTGATGGGATATCTTTTACTTCTGAATCACTATTCCTCTTCCCCGGATCAGACGAAACTTCTCATATTTCGGCAAGACAAGTGTCCAATATATTTAACAAATGGAAAAAAGTTGCTCGAATAAGAAACAATTTGACCATTCATTCATTCCGAGCTGGTTTTGCAACCGAGCTTTATAAATATTCCAATGATCCTTTACTTGTTTCAACTGCTTTGGGACATTCATCTTTTAATACCACGATAAGATATATCAGCGAAGATTTAATAAAATTAAACTCAGCTATTAATAAGGTATTCAATTCTTAATCTGATTAAAAATGATAAGTAATTTAAAACAAAAAACCCGAAATCGAAATGACATCGGGTTTTATTTGGTGGGAGTTAATGGATTCGAACCAATGACCCCCTGCTTGTAAGGCAGGTGCTCTGAACCAGCTGAGCTAAACTCCCAAATATTTAGACCGTTAATATAAATGAATTTTTAAAAAAATCAAAATCTTTTTTTCGAGCGGGTGACGGGACTCGAACCCGCGACAACCGGCTTGGGAAGCCGATACTCTACCAACTGAGTTACACCCGCATTAATCACCACAAATGTATATATAGATTTAGAACAATTCAATATTTTTTTTATTATTGTTTAATGAATTTAGAACAGAAAAAAATCACTCGACTAATTTTTAATTCCCTGATTGTACTTTTTACTATCGCTTTTTGGGATATAAAACTTTTCTTTCCTATAAAAGTAATTTCAATACTTTTTCATGAACTATCTCACGGATTTGCTGCAATCCTATCAGGTGGTGTAGTTAATTCAATTGCAATTGAAGAAAGTCTAGATGGTGTTACTCAAATTTCCGGTGGGCATGATCTATTTATCGCATTCTCGGGCTATTCCGGTTCCCTCCTCTTTGGTATGATTATTTTTTATTCATCATTAAAATCTAAAAAGAAAAATTTTGTCTTGATTGCAGTCGGTGTGCTATTATTTATTTCCACCATAAATTTAATCGAAGGTTTTATAGGGGTATTTACAGGAATCAGCTATTCAATTATGTTTATTATCCTCGGCATACTCGAATATCATTATATTAAATACTTTGTGAGATTCTTGGGATTAGTTATACTGACTTATTCAGCCGCTGATATTATTATCGATCTTATTATATCTAATAATCAAATCAATGATGCAATAATCTTAAGTGTAATTACTGATATATCGCCTATCGTATGGGGATTATTATTTTTCGCTTTATCAATTGGAGCAATAATTATTATGTTAAGACTAGATTTTAAATCGGATTAGTCTTAGGTGGCTCTTTTACAAAAAATAATATTATCATCCCAATTAAAAAGAATCCAATAATTGTAAGAATGGCAATTCTTTGACTCGCCGTAATATAACTCGCAAATCCGAATACCAAAGGTCCAAGAATAGCCGAACTTTTTCCGAATAAAGAGAAGAATCCGAAAAATTCAGTTTTCTTATCCATCGGTATTAATGCAGACATAAGACTTCGACTGGTTGATTGAGTTGCACCCATTACGCTTCCCGCTAATAGTCCCACTGTATAGAACGAATATTTCATTAATTCATCCGGATCTATTCCCCAAATTCCCGAAAATAATTTATTCAGAAAGGCATCTTCGGCACTTGTATAATAAGCTAATAGGATCGTAAAAATCCAAATAATAAGCGAGATAATAATCGATCTCTTCTGCCCTATCGAATCGGATAAAATCCCAAATAATACAGCTCCAAAAATTGCTGTAGTCTGAACGATAAGGAAAAATATTATTAATTCCTGAATCGAAAAATGAAGAGTTGTACTTGCATAATTGCCTGAGAAATAGATAACCGTATTTACTCCCTCGATATAAAAGAAAAATGCTATTAAAAAAAGTGCGAGATTTTTATAATACTTTAAGTTCTTGATTGTATTAACTACTCGTGAGATACCAATCATTATATATGAGCGATTGGGTAAAACATCTTTTCTGTTATCTTTTAAGAAAATGAACAAGGGAATACTAAAGACCAAAAAGAAAAGTGCCGCTAAAGGGAAAGTCTCTTTAATCATATTTCGGCTAATAAACGGGAAAGCTAAGGCAAGGACAGTAAGAGAGCCAAGATAACCCATAGCAAATCCATATCCGCTCACTCTGCCATAATTTTTTGGTTTTGCAATCTCGGGTAAAAAGGAATCATAAAAAACTAATCCTGCTTCAAATCCAATATTGGCAAGAATAAAAAGAAGCAGAGCTAAATAAATATCGCCTGCACCAACGAAATAAAGCAAGGAAGTGGTTACTATGCAAAGAAGTGTGAAAAAGAGTAGTAATCGTTTCTTACCTGCAGAAAAGTCCGCTATTGCCCCTAATACGGGCGAAATAATGGCAGTAATAAGCATTGATATGCTCGTACCGAGACTCCAATAAAAATCTCCTATTGGTTTGCCATCTGCTACAACATTCTTAAAGTAAACTGCAAAAAGGAATGTAACAATTACAATCGAATAAGATGTATTTGCAAAATCAAATAGAGTCCAGACGAAGATTTTTGATTTTGATTCTTCTTCAAAATTATTTTTTCGGAAGAGATTCATCAATTAATCCTCTGCCGGATTTATTCAGTTTCCCCTCTGCCCTCAATTCATTTAAGAATGTATCCAAGATACCATTAATAAATTTACTACTATTGGAGGTAGAGAAATCTTTTGCTATCTCTATTACTTCATTCATGGAAACTTTTGGAGGGATATCATTGAAATATAAAATCTCTGTGATACCAATTCTTAGGAGCAAACGATCAATTAAGGCAATTCTTTCCATATCCCAATTAGCTAATCTTTCTTTAATTATATTATCAACTTCTTTTTGATGAGACAAAACTGAATTAACTAATTTTTCGGTAAATTCTTTATCTTCATTTAATGGAATATCGGACGTAATTCCATTAATAAGATTAGTAAGACCTTCACCGTTTAATTCAAATGCATATAAAATTTGTAATGCTTTTTCTCTTAAAACTCTTCTATTATACTTTTTTTCGTTATTTGCCATAATTGTTAAATGAAGGAGTGCCACGTGGCACTCCTTTCCCGTATATGTAAATTAATTTCTTCCGTTTGTACTTGAATAAATTTTTCTTATTCCGCCCACCTGCACTAATCGATTTTCAGCAATCTTATTTGATGCAACATGAGTAGGTATAGAACGTTCTTTAGCAGTCTTGAATACTCTCTGGACAATTTCGTAAATACCCTCCGCCTGCTTCATTGCTCTATCTTGGCGATAACCTTCTAATTCATTTGCAACGTTTATAAGCCCACCAGCATTGATAACATAATCAGGAGCATATAAGATTCCTCTATCGACCAACATTTGTCCATGTTTATCTTCATCTTCTAATTGATTATTAGCACCGCCTGCTATTATCTCATACTTGAATTTTTGTATGGTATCATCATTGATTACTGCACCTAATGCGCATGGTGAAAATATATCTGCATTAATTTCGTAAATCTCTTCCGGTTTTACTACATGAGCTTTTATTGTCTCTAATACTCTTTTTACTTTATCTTGGACGATATCTGTAATAAATATTTCAGCGCCTTCACTATAAAGGTGTTCGCATAAATAACGAGCCACTTGTCCTGCACCTTGAACTGCGATTTTTCTTCCTCTTAATGAATCACTTCCCCATTTTTCATGAGCACATGCTTTCATTCCTACATAAACTCCATAAGCAGTAACCGGGGAGGGGTCTCCTGAACCACCTAATGCTTTTGATATTCCTGTAACATATTTAGTTTCCATCCTAACGTATTCCATATCTCTTACATCAGTCCCGACATCTTCGGCAGTAATATATCTTCCGCCTAATCCATCAACAAATTTTCCAAACGTTCTAAATAGTAATTCATTTTTTTTCGTTGCCGAATCACCAATTATAACAGCCTTACCACCGCCTAAATTCAATCCTGCCACGGATGCCTTATATGTCATTCCTCTAGATAATCTTAAAACATCTTTGATTGCAGCATCGGCAGAAGTATAATTCCACATTCTTGTTCCGCCTAATGCAGGTCCAAGTGTGGTATCATGGATTGCTATTATCGCTCTCAATCCCGATTCCTTATTCGAGCAAAATACCAATTGCTCGTGTCCATACTTTTCCATTATCTCGAAATTTTCCATTTATAACTCCTGTACTTTAATGAGGTAATTTTTATAGTCCAAATAACCAAAAAAGAAGAAGAGAGAATGTTTCTTTGATTCTATAATTTAATGAACTTTTTATGTTAATCTTATAATCAGAAACAATACCGAAAGCTTTTAAGTTATAAAAGCGAGCTATTTCCAATATTCTATTTAAATGAAATGAATCGGTTATTAAAATAACAGATTCATCTACTGAATTTACCACATTTTTTTTAATAAATCTTATCTGCTCAATTGAAGAAGATGTCCTTGTTTCCGTATATATAATTCCTGAGGGAATATTTTTTTTCAATAAATATCTTCGAGCAGTCTCTGCTTCGCTTAGTTCTCCCGGAGCATTTCCTCCTGTTAAAAATATCTTTTTTATAACATTTTTCAAATATAATTCTTTCGCTTTATCTATCCTACCTTCAAATATGGGACTTGGTTTGTTTTTACTCCAAACTGCAGCTCCTAATACTACTCCATAATTGCTTTTTACAGCTTTATCGTTAGAAGATTGATTTAATAATGTAAAGAGAAAAGTAAAGATAACAATTATTGAGATACTAAAAATAGTACCCGTTAGAGGTAATAGATATGTTATTACTCCCTTTGATAAGAGATAATTAAATAAGAAAGTAAATAAATAAATTATAGATATTTGGCTTAGAATTAAAAGTGTGGCTACTAATATTTTGGAAAAATTTTGATTATAAATTACTGTCTTCATCAAAGATTCTATTCTAATTTTTGTAAATACTAATGCCATTGTAATAAATACAAAAGTAAAAGCAATGAGTATGTAAGAAATAACTATAACTTTTTTATCAAATGATTTTGCAGAAAAAAATCTTATCCATATAACAACAATTGTGGCGAGTGGAAAGAATAGATTAATCAAATTTCCAATAGAATCAAATCTGAAATTGTTTATAGGAAGAGAATTAAATGAATATTTTAGGTAAATAATAAATAGAGGAAGGATTATTAATAAAAGAGATATTAAAAACGGGAAACGAATATTTTTATTTGATTTAATCACAATCTTTAGAAAGAAAAAGCCGCAAGAAGCGGCTTTCCTCAATTAAAATCTGATAATTATTGAAGCTTAAAGATGATAGGTATCGAAACCTGAACTTTTACATTCTTACCGCGCTGTCTTCCCGGTTTAAATTTGGTTTTCATAACAGCTTCCATAGCCGCTTCATCACAGCCTGCGCCAATACCTTTAATTACTTCTGCTTTTACAACATCACCAACTTCATTAACGAATGCTTTAATGAAAACTCTACCTTGAACGCCGGCTCTTTTAGCAATTTCAGGATAAACAATTTTACTCTGAATAGCTTCAATTCCGCCAATTGGTTCTGGTTGATCTTCTACAGCGACGAAAAATACTGGTTCTTCTTCAACCACTGCTTTTTCCTCTTTTGGTGGTGGAGGTGGAGCAGCAACAACCTGATTTTCATCTAATTCAGTTGTTCCAATTTCGATATCTTCAAGAACGTCATCAGACGGAGCTTCAATCGGTATCGGTGGTTTCGGTGGTGGTGGTGGTGCTGTTTCTTGCTTTGTATGAACAATATCTTCTACATTCACTAATTCCTGTGGACCATCAAGTTTTACTTTTTCCTGATCAAATTTAGGATAAAACTTAAAGGCTACAATTAGGAATGCTAATGATACGATCATACCGATCTCAAACATCTTCTGATATTTGAGTTTCAAATCATATTCGGGTTTCTTTAATAAAGCCACTTTTCCTCCAATGCCTACAAATAAACTTTCGTAAATTAATTATAGAATACCGCTTTGTCAACTTCTAATTACTTTTTTTACATCATTTTTTAATAATAGTTCCGAAATATATAGTACCATTATTTTTGTACTACTGTTTTGCCCCATTTTTTAATGAGAATTAAGTAGGCAAGCCCCAAGCCAATAGCCCCACCAGTTACGTCTGCAAGGAAATCAAATAGCTCACAATATCTTCCCGGAATAAATATTTGATGCACTTCATCGATCAAAGCATAAGCGGCTATTAGTAATATTACAAAAATAATATTTTGTTTTATATTTTTGAAATAAATCAATCTATATGTAGCAAACAATAAACCAAGACCAAAATAAGCAATAAAATGAATAACTTTATCGCCAACTTTGAAAGACGGAAGTGATGTTGAAGGCAAGCTTGTACCTACTATTAAAACAAGCCAATACGTTACTAAAGCCGATACTACTAAATATTTTTTATTATATAAGAATTTATAAATTTTGTTTTCTGACATATTTTATTGCATTAGGTAAATTATTAGAAATTTGAGCAGGTAAGATACTAAATTCAGTACGATTTTCTAATAATAAATCTGCCGAAAGACTATGTAAATACACTGCGGAAATCAACGATGTTTTTATTTCTTTCGATTGAGCTAAAAACCCTGCAATTATCCCTGTTAGAACATCTCCTGAACCAAACTTCGACATTCCGCTATTTCCGGTAGAATTAATAAAAATTTCTCCCTCGGGTGAGAAAATAATTGTAGGTGCCCCTTTTAATACTAGATAAGCTTTTGTCTCTCTTATAAAACGTAATCCATATCCTAAAAGATCAGTTTCTAATTCATCTACCTGAATTCCAAGCATTGAAGCAAATTCTCCATGGTGAGGTGTAAGAACCGCATTTTGTAAGTTGTGCTTTTTATAATTGCCATCATTAAAAAGAGCTAATGCATCAGCGTCTAAAACAAATTTTTTATTATATTTTTTAATTATCGTTGCAATTTCATTCAAAGTTTCTTCTTCCCTTCCAAGTCCGGGACCAATCGCAATAACATCACATTTATTTGCTATTTCATTAATATCTTTTATCGCATTTTTTATTAAATGTTTTTTATTGAAGTCATCATAAGGAGCTGCAACTACTGAGAGAGATTTGGTTTGAAAAACAGATTTCATTGAGTCCGGTATGGCTAAGTAGCAAGCACCTGCTCCTGAATTAAAAACAGCATTTGAAGTTAAAATGGCAGCACCGACATATTTAGCTGAACCGGCAACTACCAATACTTTTCCCGCACTATATTTATGTGAAGTTCTATTTTTTTTAGGGAGTCCTTCTAAAGCATCTTCATTATCTAATAGAAAAGTATCTGTCTTCTTATTTAATAATATTGAATCTCTAATACCAATAGAACCAAGTGAAATTTCTCCGGAATATGCATATCCTTTTCCATAAAAAAGTCCACTTTTTAACCCTCCAAGAGTAATAGTAAAATGCGCATTAAAAATCATTTTCCCTGTTGACTTTAAAAGATTTAATCCGGTCGGTGAATCAATTGCCACTCTTAAAGCATCTATATTATTGGCTTGCTCGATTATATTTTTATTTTGCTTATCTAAATTTCCTTTAAATCCCGTTCCAAGAACCGCATCAATTATCAAATCAATCTTTCCAATAGAATCTATTGAGGCTGCATTTTTATATTTGATGATCTTTAATTTTTTACTATTCCGAGCAATCTGTTTACAAATATCATAATTCATTTTTGCATCAGGTGAATATTCTTTTTCCGTTGCCGTTAATAAAAGAAAAACTGAATTATCATTATTGACCAGATGTCGTGCTAGCGCAAAACCATCCCCTGCATTATTACCTTTCCCACATAAGATTAAAGTACTATTTATCTTCGTTAAATCTAATTTCTTATCAAGAATCCTAAAGATATTAATAGCTGCGTTTTCCATTAATATAATGGAAGGCATCTTTTCTTTTTGAATAGCATAATTATCTAATAATCTTATCTGTTCTGAAGAATAAAGAGGAATCATAATCTCTCCATTATTAAACCTTTCCGAAATACATTATTAACCAAATTAATGTAAAAATAGGCAATAAAATTGGAATAGAGTATTTAAATAACAACCCAAAAAAACTAGGCATTTTAATGCCGGATTTTTCACAGATAGATTTCACCATAAAATTAGGACCATTGCCTATATATGTCATAGCACCAAAAAATACCGCAGCAATAGAAATTGCCTGCAAATAGATTGGATACATATTTTGAAATTGTAATACTTGCTCCGGTTGATTTACGTCTAATCCATATTTTCCTAGAGATGCACTAAGGAAATTTAAGTAGGTAGGAGCATTGTCCAAAAAGGCTGATAAAATACCCGTTGCCCAATAAAATATTCCCGGATTTAATTTATCGCCATAAACGCTTGCTTGGTTTCCAATAAGTTGCAACGCGGGAATCATTGTTGCGAATATACCAATAAATAAATATGAAACTTCTTTTACAGGTTCAAAATTAAAATCATTCTTTTTTAAAATCTCTTTGTCTGCCATTTTATATGATAGATATACAACACTAAACATTATTATTTCTCTTATGCCAAAAGGAATTGGATATAAATTCGGTACCCATGATAGAATATTTGGATCGATAAAAACAGAAATAAGTATAATAATTAAAAAGAGAATATTCTTTAATCCTTTAATTTCGATCTTACCACTGTATTCATTCTCATCTTTAAGAGAAGAAAAATTTCTTGAATCAATAACATAAAAAATGGTAAGAAGTAAAAAGATAGTTGGTATCCATACATACCACACTTGACCGATTACCCAAAAGAATTGAACACCACGAAGAAATCCTAAGAAGAGCGGAGGATCTCCGATTGGCGTAAGCGCTCCGCCAATATTACTTATGATGAAAATAAAAAAGACTAAATGAAAGGGTCTGATTCGATCTTTATTAATTTTAATAAAAGGACGTATCAAGAGCATTGATGCTCCGGTTGTACCAATAAAATTGGCTATAACTCCGCCAAAAAGTAAAATTAATACATTTACTAGTGGAGTTGCTTTTTTATCAACATTGATTAGAATACCTCCCGATGCAACAAAAAGTGAAGCCAAAATTGCTATAAATGAGATATATTCTGCCAAGGTATGAATCAAGGTACCATAATCATTTAGTATTATCATATAATATAGTACCGTCCCGGCACCGAGTATAATGGATATAACGGGATAATATTTTTCCCAAAAATGATGGAATAATAAAGGACCCATTGCAATTAAGGATAATAATAGTATAAAAGGAATCACCATATAAATACTAGGCAATTCAGTAGCTGCCCCTCCCGGAGATAAAGCAGATATATCATACACCGAAATCAATAATGTTATAAATACCATAAAAATTTTCTTAACCATGTCCACCATTTTTTGTGATTATAAAACAATTTTTGTTATTACTATAATAAATTGGAAAAAATGAATAAAAGTTCCTTAATAATCAGAATTAAGTATAATAATTTTTATGATTCAAATAAAATAAAAAAGCCGCCTCATAAAATGGGACGGCTTTAATTTTACTATTTAAGAAAATTATGGAGTATTTCGATAAATCATTCTTGGAAAAGGTATGGCTTCTCTTAAATGTTCAAGACCACAAATCCAACTGACTGTTCTTTCTAGTCCGAGTCCAAATCCTGAATGAGGCACGGAACCAAATCTTCTTAGGTCTAAATACCATTCAAAGAAATTCTGAGGAAGATTATGTTCCTTAATTCTCTCTAAAAGGAGGTCTAAATTATCTTCCCTCTGGCTTCCGCCAATAATTTCACCGTAACCTTCAGGTGCTAAAACGTCAACAGCAAGAGCCACTTTCGGATTTTCCGGATCGCGTTTCATATAGAATGCTTTTACTTCAGATGGATATCTATGAACCATTACCGGTCTATCATAATCTTCTGCGATTAAAGTTTCATCAGCGGCACCGAAATCATCGCCCCACCTAAAATCTACACCTTTCTTTTTAAGTACTTCCACAGCTTCATCATAAGATATTCTTGGAAATGGGCGTTTGATGTTCTCTAATTTTGTTACGTCTCTTTCGAGTTCAATTAGTTCCTGCATCCTGTCTTTTAGTACCGATTGAACAATATATTCTAAAAATTCTTCTGCAAGATTCATATTATCTTCAAGGTCATAAAAAGCAGCTTCGGGCTCCACCATCCAAAATTCGGTAAGGTGTCTTCTAGTCTTAGATTTTTCTGCTCTAAAAGTTGGCCCAAAGGTATAGATTTTCCCAAGTGCCAATGCCCCTGCTTCGGCATATAGCTGTCCCGACTGTGTAAGATATGCTTTCCCGAGATCAAAATAATCCATTTCAAATAAAGTGGAAGTTCCTTCGCACGCATTTGGTGTAATAATCGGCGGATCAAATAAAGTAAAATCTTTATTATCAAAAAAGTCTCTAATCGCTTTTATAATTCTATGCCTAATTTTTAAGATAGCAACTTGCCTTTTTGATCTAATCCAAAGATGACGGTTATCAATTAAAAATTCTATTCCATGCTCTTTAGGTGTAATCGGATATTCTTGAGAAAGAGCAATTACTTTAAGATCGGTAGCATCTAATTCATAGCCGCCAACAGAGCGAGGTTCTTTTTTTACTTTACCGGTAATTTCAAATGATGATTCTTGAGTAAGTTTATCGGCTAATTCAAAAACTTCTTCGGATACATTACCTTTAAATACTACACATTGGCAATAGCCGGAGCCATCTCTGATAATTAAAAATTTAATTTTACCGCTTGATCTTTTGTTATATAACCAGCCTTTTAATGTAACTTGCTGATCTACAAAATTTTCTAACTGATTAATATAGGTTTCTGGTTTCATATTATGGTTGTTTTGGGATAATTAATAAAGGTCAAATATAAAGACGCCATTTAATAAATGCAAAATAGTTATTTATTTGTAGAAATTAATTCACTTATTAAACCGTCTCTGATTGATTTATAGGATATTGCAATTGAATCTATTTTAAGAGATTGAAAGATATTTTCAATAATTAAAAACCCCGCTGGAATAATATCAGCACGTTCCGGCTCTAAGCGTTCTAATTCTTTTCTATCTTCCACTCTCTTTTTCGACAATAAAAGATTTTTATATTCCTTAAATTTTTCCTTTTCAATTTTTCCGTTTGAATTAATAAATTTATTAATCGAAATAAAAGTACCGGAAACACCTATAACAGCATCAAAGCCAACTTCACTTAATTTCGAAATCAAACTACTAAAAGAATCTTTAATAAATTCTTCTGCTGCCTTCACATTCTCAATAGTGATTTCGTAATCGGGGAAAAACTTTTTCATTAATCGAATGACACCGATATTAATACTTTTAGAGAAATAGACTTTTTCACTATCGGCAATTATAAATTCAGTACTCCCGCCTCCAAGATCAATAATTAAATATTTTTTATCCGATTTTAGAGAATCTTGTACTCCTTGATAGATTAAATATGATTCTCTATTTCCATCAATAATTTCTATTTGAGAATTTATTTCTTTACTAATTATAGAAATAAACTCTTCTCCATTTATTGAGTCTCTTACTGCGCTTGTAGCAATAATCTTGTAATTAGCATCATAAGATTTTATGATTTCGTAAAATGTTTTAACGGCATTTTTTGACTCAACAATTTTATCTTCGGAAATAATTAATCCATTCTTAAAAACTGATTCACCAAGACGCACGTACTCTTTTGCATCATAAATTATTTCTAATTGTCCGTTCGATTTTTTTTTAACAATTGTTAAATGGAAAGAATTAGTGCCAAGGTCCAAGGCAGCGAAATATTTATCGGAGAGCAATCGAGCAATAAGACTAATTACTTCTTCCACCTTTATATCATCAATTAAATCAGATTTCCTCAAGAAATATTTCTTATTTCCTAAAGGAGCCCAATTAAAGGGATTTGTTGGACCAAATAAAGAAATTTGTGAAACCTCACAAGCTCCTGCTACATGCATCACTCCAGTATCGTTTGTAATAAATAAATCAGATTCTGAAATTAATGCAGCTAGTTCAGGTATCGAGTGATTTAGATAATAACCAATATCTTTAGTTATATTATTTTTAATATAATTTAGTTCTTCAGAATCGCTTTTGCTACCCGTTAAATAAATTCTAGCATCGAAATTATTTTTTAAATAATTAATTATAAAAATGAAGTTGTCTAATGACCATCTATTTGGGGGTTTCCCGGCTCCAACATGTAAGCCTACAATTAATTTTTTACTATTACCAAAATTAGCATTTAAGAAACTTTGTGCAACGGATAGATCGTGATTATCGAATGAGACTAAAGACTTAAAATTTTTAGTTGAAATTCCGAATGGACGTACTAATTCTTGAATAAAATCTGAAACATGTGAATCGGGATGCTTTTTCCAATCCAGATCAAAACGATAGTTAAATACGAAATTATAATCATTATGCATTCCATTAAGATTTCGTAATCCAATCTTAATCGATGAATTAGCTAATCCCGCTAGTATGCAGCTTGTTTTTGAAATAGCGACCGTAAAAGGGACTATTATAACATCCCAATCCTGCTTCAATAAATTCTTTAATTCTTTTGCATAATTAAGTGAATAAAATAATTTTCGTTTGTCGAATTGATAAACTTTTTCAAGCAATTCGTTTTTCTCAACCGCATAGTGATTTTCGGGACTAGCAATTAGTGTTATTGAACATTCCGGATATTTTTCTTTAATTGCTCTAAAGAGAGGAATAGTAGCCAACATATCACCAAACTGATTATGTTGACGTATAATTAAAACTTTTTTTAATTGAGGTAATTGATAATCAAAACGTTCCTTTAAGCCAAAGATATTCCGGAGAAATGAGACCGCTATTTTATTGAAAAGATTTAACTTCACTTTTTATCTGATTTTATTTCTTCAAATTCAGCTTCTATAACATCTTTCTTGTTTATCTTTTCCTTATTAATATATACTTCCCTATCCTCTCTTTTAGGAGCACTCGTTGTAAATTCATCACCTTTTCTTCGAGCAGGCTTTCTAAAAATATAGTTTAAGACTTTCATTATAAAATAAAATACGATAGAATAAAAAATAAAACGAATCAAAATTAACCTCTTACATCAGGATTAAAGTATTCAATAAAACCGCGGTCGGCTCTAAATATTTGATTATACAATTCATCAAAATGATCTTTATTATTAACAAAATCAAATTCAGAAGTATTAACGATTAGAAGAGGTGTTTTATTGTACTTAAAGAAAAATGAATTATAGGCATTAGAAAGTTCATCTAAATAACTTATAGATAAACTTTTTTCAATTTTCCTATCCCTAATTTTTATGTTTTGCAGCAGACGCTCAGTACTGGACTGTAAAAAAATAACTAAATCCGGTTTTTGAATATCACGCTCTAATAACGGGAATATAGTTTCGTATAATTTAAGTTCTTCTCCCGATAAGTTTAGATAAGCAAAGATTCTATCCTTATCAAAAATATAATCGGAAACTATGTAATTCAAAAAAAGGTTGGGTTGCATTATTTGCTGCTGCTGCTTAAATCTGTTTATTAAAAAAAACATTTGTGTCTGGAATGCATATCTTTTTCTGTCATCATAAAATTTTTCTAAAAATGGGTTTAATTCAAATTCCTCAAGAACTAGATTAGCACCAAGTTTAGAAGCTAATAAATTAGCCAAGGAGGATTTTCCCGCTCCGATTACGCCTTCTATTGCTATATATTTTATAGATGACAATGCTTTATCCATTAAAATTTTATTTCAAAACTCAATTTACGAATAATATTAATTTTTAGTACACTTTTATCAATATCTGCTAGTTTTTGACCATTATTAGGAAAAATTAAATCATAATTCAGTTCTAGTAAAGGAACAATAAAGAAATCTCTGTTTTCAAGATCATAATGTGGAATTGTAAGGTCTTTTGTTTTAATTACTTCATTACCATATAGTACAATATCAATATCTATTTCTCTAGGATACCATTTCTTTTCTCTATTAGTTCTTCCGATTCTTTTCTCAATATCTTTTAGTTTATGAAGCAAAGAAATGGGAGGAAGCGTGGTAAGAATTTCAACAGCTAAATTATAGTAATTATCCTGCCGAGCATCTCCAAACGAAAGAGTTTCATAAACCGAAGATATTTTCTGAATTTGGATTTCGCTTATTTCTGCAATCAAATCAATTGCTTTTTGAAGATATGATAAGCGATCGCCTAAATTACTCCCTAATACCAAATAACAAATAGTATTAGACATTTTCTTTAATTACCTCTACTTCAACGTAATCTAAAACCCCGCCAACGGGAACATGATGCTTTCTTACTCTTACTGCAATTTTAGAAACTTTTGGAAAATTTTTTAAAATCCCGTCTGCTATTAAAGTAGCCAAGGTTTCTATCAGATGATATTTCTTTTCATGGACTAATTTATTGATGAATTTATAAACTTCATCATAATTTATAGTTAACTTCAGATCATCTGTCTTAGCCGCCTCTTCAAATTCTGTATATAGATCAACGTCAGCTTCAAATTTACCGCCAATAAATTGTTCTTCTTTCATAGCTCCGTGATAAGCATAGAAAGAAGCATTTTTAATTCTTATTATATTCATGGGTTTTCACTTTATAAATTATTTTTTTTGAGCCATTCATCATTATAAATGGATGTAAGATATTTGTAACCTGTATCACAAATAAGTGTTACAATATTTGCTTCTCTATCAATTTGTTTAGCAATCTGAACAGCTCCCCAAACGTTTCCACCAGATGAACCTCCGGCAATTATTGCCTCTTCAAATGCTAATTTTTTAGTCCACCCTATTGCCTTTGAATCCTCAATCTGAAGCATATCATCCATCATCTCGAGAGGTGCAGTCGGTAAAATAAATTCATCTCCAATCCCTTCAATATTATATCTATATGGAGTTATCATTTTTTTTGTTTTAAAATAATCGTAAAAAACAGAGCCATAGGGATCGATGCCAATAAGTTTTATATTGGGATTCTTTTCTTTTAAGAATTTACCAACTCCGAAAAGAGTACCTCCAGTTCCAACTCCGGCAACAAAATAATCAATATTTCCATCCATCTGTTCCCAAAGTTCTGGTCCGGTTGTCATATAATGTGCTTCATTATTATCTAAATTATTATGCTGATCAATATAAAAAAGAGAAGAATCTTCTTTGGCAAGATTAGCGGCATAATTATTATAAGATTTTGGGTCTTCGGGAG
>CALDDL010000362.1 GCA_937936675.1 uncultured bacterium | reverse complement strand
TGCTGTTTCTTGGATTAACTCATTCAGGGGCACAATTCGCAGGAAAGGATTTAGATTTATTATTAGTAGCAGCCAATCATACTGCAATAGCTATCGAGAATGCTCGTCTTTATCATTCAGAAGCAGAAAAAATAAAAATTGAAAAAGAGATTGAGACTGCTTCTAATATTCAGCAAAGCTTGTTACCCAAACTATTTCCTAAAATCAATGGTCTTGATATAGCAGGTAAAATGATTCCGGCAATGCATATCGGGGGTGATTATTTCGATTTTATTAAAATATCTGATACTAAGATGTATGCAGTTATCGGTGATGTCTCGGGCAAGGGTCTTTCAGCTTCTTTCTATATGTCTAAGCTTCAGACTATGATTAAGTTATTCTGCGATAAAGAAGATTCTCTTAAGAATATTCTTTCCGAAATAAATAAACGTATTTATCCTGAAATCGAAAAAAATTGGTTTATTACCGTTACCCTTTTATTAATTGATACGCAAAAAGAGAAAGTAACTGCTGTAAGAGCTGGTCATACACCGATAATTATTATTCGTGATAGGAAGATAATAAAATATCAACCTCAAGGGCTTGGTATTGGTTTAGAGAAAGGAGAGCTATTTAATAATGCTATCGAAGAGATCTCATTTGACCTAATGAATGATGATACTATTTTCTTATTCTCTGATGGGGTTACGGAAAATAAAAATGCAAAAAATGAATTCTATGGTGATGAGAGAATGGAAAAAGTATTGCTCAATAATTATCATAATAATGCTAAGACAACTTTAGAAAATTTGATTAAAGATTTGGAAGTGTTCAAAGGTGATGAAGATCAATTTGATGATATCACTTGTATGATTATAAAATATAATAAATAGTTTTAGTTCAATAGGATAAAAAAAAGCCGGCATTCAATGCCGGCTTTTTTATTAAATAACATATAGCTTAAAATTCTATTTTTCCTTTTGTTCTGTTATCATATTCTAAAACGAATGCGCTCGCTACGAAAATTGAAGAATAAGTACCGATAATAATACCGATAAATAAAGCGAATGCAAAACCTCTAAGAACTTCACCACCTATTAACATTAAAACGATTACAACTACTAAAGTGGTAAATCCTGTAATAATCGTACGGCTCATTGTTTTATTAATTGCTCTGTTCATATTAACTTCTAGGGGAAGCGATTTATGAATTTTTACATCCTCTCTTACACGGTCAAATACAATCACTGTATCATTAATTGAGTAACCAGTAAGGGTTAGGAATGCCGCAACAATACTAACAGAAATTTCAAGATTAAGTCCCGGAATAACGCCATAAAGTACAGCGAAAATACCAAGAGTAATAAACACATCATGGAAAAGTGCTGCTACTGCACCGATAGCAAAAGCAAATTTGAAACGGAATCCAAGATAAATTAAGATTACAACCAATGAAAGAAATACTGCTAGTAATGCATCGGTTTTTAATTCTTCACCAATCTTAGGACCTACTTTCTCTTCTTTCAATACTGTAAATGGATTATCGGTATAGTGAGAAGTTAAATTTTCTTTAATCCAATCAGCAATACCTATACGAACCACAACACCTTTATTTGACGATTCTTCAGATACTTTTGCTGTTTGAAATCCAGCTTGATATAATTTGTTATTCATTACCTCAGCTATTGAGGAATCAGGGAAATTGAAAGTAACACTATTATTTGATGAATCGACAATAGTTCTTTCAATTCCGGGATAAGTATTACTAATAATTGTATTTATTCTTTCATAAACTTTTGGAATTTCTTTGGAAGGAATTTCCTGAGCATCAGTTCTGATTAAAACACCGGTAGAACCGCCAAAAGTTTTTACTTCTACGTTTCCGAGACCGATTTTTTCAACTTGATTTCTTACATCGGCAATTTCAATTGATTTTGTAAATTGGATACCAATTTCAGAACCGCCCTTAAAATCAATACCATATTGCATTCCTCTAACAAAAATTCCGATTAGACTCAATAGGATCAATGTACTGGAAACATAGTAGAAAAGTTTCCTTTTCCCCATAAAATCGACATTAAGATTTTCAAAAACT
>CALDDL010000361.1 GCA_937936675.1 uncultured bacterium | reverse complement strand
GCACCTATTAATGGAAGTCCTCTTTCGCTAAATCGTGTCAATACTTTTTCTATTGCAGCGATACAGTGTTCCAATAATGTATCTTTTGTTTTATCGTCATAGTAAGGCTCCTTAATTTCCAAAATCGAATAATCATCGGTTTCTTTTATGTATTGAGAAATAACGAAAGGAAGCCATAGCAAATCATCGGTCATCTTTGTTTGCAATCCTGTTTCTGAAATCGGATGCCACCAATGCAAAACCTGCCCATCTTTAAATTGATGACGCGCATGGAGCCGAATCTGTTCTGCTGTCCATTCCGGTTTAATCGGAAGATAGACTAAGCTGTCTTGTAATTGATCTCTAAATCCGAATGCACCGCTCTGCTGATAATATGCAGTGCGTCCCCATAATCTACCTGCTATTGCCTGATATCTAAGCCACTGATTAACCAATAAATTCAATGCTCCATCTGGCGTCTTTACTTCAAGATCACCTAATAATTCTCTCCAATTTTGCTTTACTTTCTCGAATGCATTTTCAACTTTTTCTTGCGAAGAAAATTTATTTACCGAAGCAGCTATTTTTTCTTTTGATGATTCTATTCCCATAAAAATTGAAAAATTATCTTTTGCTCCCATTCCTACATTAGAATCAATTTTTATTACTGCTACCGAATCATTCCATTTACCTGTTCTTTTGCTTAGCTCATTCCTGCTAATTCCTTCCGGATTATTGAGACTTCCATAATTGCCAATGAATGATTCTTTATCTCCTTCGTAATCCGATATTTTTCTATCCGAAGCAATAAAACCAATATAAGGATATTCAATATTCCAATGCCCTCTATCACCAAGCGGAATATCCCACATCCTTTTCTTTGCAGTCATTGCATTTAATTCTTTTGAAAATTCAGTCTCTATAAATTGCTTATGGAATTCGCGATGATGATCCGCAGAAGATCCTAGACACCATTCAAAATAAGTATATATGGATAGATCGGCATCTTCACCTGAATTATTAATTATGGTAAAATTCCAAATCTCAAGATTTTCATCAAATGGTACGAATGCTTTTATATTTATTTCTATTCCTTTATATTCGGATGAAAATAAAACATATCCGGTTCCGTAGTGTGCTTCATATTTATCTAGTTCTTTTCTTACCGGCTGCCAAGTCGGCGACCAGATTTCTCCGCTTTTATTATTTTTTAAATAAAAATATTTTCCCCAATTATCCTGAATCATATCCTGATGCCAACGGTTCAATCGATTAAATTCTGAATGAGTATCCCAACTGAATCCACCGCCTGTTTGAGATACTACAAATCCATATTTACCATTCGATACGACATTTACCCACGGCTTTGGTGTTTTGTATGTTTTAATTACATATTCTTCTTTTTCGAAGTATCCATATTTTGTTTCAAATTGCTTCATTGGTTCCCTTTTCTAAATCGTATTGCCTTTTAATAATTCTGTTACCACGTTTGAATTTCTATGTTTATGATTATTATTTTTCATCTGCTCTAAGAGCATCTTTACTGCATTAGTCCCTATTAATTCAGTTTGAATTTTCATCGTAGTTAATCTTGGACTGATCATTTGACCCAAAATAATTCCATCAATACCCGCAATAAAAATCTCTTCGCCAAGTTTTAATTTATTTTTATTTATTACTTTGATACATCCCAAAGCCATCATATCATTGCCCGTTAATATCAATTCGGGGATTTTTTCTTCGTAGAAAAATTCTTTGCAAATTTTCTCGCCGCTCTCAAATGTAAAATCACCTTCTATTATATCTTTCTTTTTTATCGGCATAGAAAATTCTCTGCATGCGTCCTTAAATCCATCTCTTCTCATCTGAGAATCTATATTGCTTTTTGGACCTGAAATATATTTCACACTCGAATATTTCTTTTTAGAAAAAACGTACTTGCAAAGCTTATAAGATGCTTCATAATTATTGATTGTTATTGAATTAAATTCTCTTGAAAGCGATTTATCAGATATGACAACTAGTGGCGTATGACTGTGTCTTAATTGTTCCACTATTTCGTCATTCTCCGAAGTAAGCATTATTATAAATCCGGCGGATAATCCTCCTGAAGTAAAATTTGCGATTGAATCACTTAATGAATCTTCATCTGAAGAACTGGTTACTAAAGTATAATATCCGTTGCTTTGAGCGTATTTTTCTACACCTTTTATAATGTCAGAATAAAATTCATCATATAAATGCGGTAGAATTAGTCCAATAAGATTAGATGTTCCTTTTACAAAATTTCGAGCTAATAGGTTAGGCTGATAATTGATTTTGCGGGCTATTTCATCAATTTTAGATTTAGTCGATGCGATAACTTTAGGATCATTTGCCAATGCTCTTGATACAGTAGCAATCGATACTCCGGCTAATTTCGCTATTTCTTTTATTGTAGGTGCCATTTCCCCATGTAAACGTTTACATTATTACTAAACTAATCAGTTTTTTTTAATAAGTCAAGTTTTTTGTAACTATTCAGAAAGGATTTTATTGCAGTTAAATTATATAGATATGCCAATTTATAATATTTTCATCCCCGCTAAGATCCGCGGGGATGATTTATTAATTTATTCCGATTTTACTTTTACATACCATTCGCTCGATTGCTCTAACATCTTATTCAATCTATCTACTAGCGCATGCGGGTCTTCAAGATTGCCTTCGAGTAATAGCGCAGATTCATATAACTGATTTGTTACATTCACAATGAAATCATCATCCGGATTTTTCTTAAATACCGATATCATATTTCTGATCAAAGTATGATCCGGATTTATCTCTAATATTCTCTTCTCCACTCCGGTATCTTGGTTCTGCATCTTCAAGATTTTCTTCATCGAGGATGTAAGTCCTTCATCTTTACTCGAAAGGCATGCCGGGCTACCCGATAATCTTTCGGTCTCTTTTATATCTTCTACTTTATTACCAAGTATCGATTTCATTTTGCTCAATAAACTGCTAAACTGTTTTTTATCATCCTTTGCCAGTTTCTCGAACTTCTTCTCTTTCTCTTTTATATTAGAAAATTTTTCTAATTTTTTTGCATCTGCATTTTCTACCGACTTGAACTCGAAATCTTTATATTTTCTAAAAGCATTAATTACAAATTCATCAATCGGATCAAATAAATAGAGTACCTCAATTCCTTTATCTCTGAAAATTTCAAGATGCGGATCGAGTGCTAACCCTTCTCTGCTTGTACCGAATGCATAATAAATCTCTTTCTGTTCATCTTTCATTCTTGCAGCATATTCAGCTATCGAAGATAAATCTTCCTTCTTTTCATTGAATGACGAATTGAAACGAAGCAATTCGACAATCTTTTCCTGATTCATAAAATCCATATAGCTGAGTTTAAATACTCTTCCGTGCTCTTTCCAAAATTCATTGTATTTCGCAGTATCATTCTTGGCGATATCAGCCAATTGCGAAAGCACTTGATTTGTAACACTTTGTGATATCTTTGAGAACACAGCATTTTCTTGTAATGTCTCTCTCGAAATATTCAAAGGCAAATCCTCCGAATCAACTATACCTTTTACGAAACTAAGGTATTCAGGTAATAAATCTTTGTTCTTATGCTGAATAAGTACTCTTCTTACATATAAATCCAATCCATAATTATCCTTATTCATCCAGAAATATTCATCGCTCTTTTTAGGTATGAATAAAAGTGAATTGAATTGAATAGGTGCATCTACTGATTTATGGATTACTTCGAGTGGACTTTCGGTATCATAAGTTAAAAATTTATAAAACTCTTCATATTGTTCTTGAGTAACCGAAGATTTCGGTTCGCGCCAAATAGCATTGACTGTATTTACCTTTTCCTCTTTTACAAAGATCGGGAAATTAATAAAATTAGAATGCTTGTTTATAATGTTCTTTAATTTCCAATCGGATGCATATTCAGTTGCATCGTCTTTTAAATAAATAACTATCGTTGTGCCTCTCTCAATTTTTTCATCTAGCTCTTTAATTTCGAAGTCACCAAGTCCATCGGATGTCCATTCAATAGCCGGAGCATCCGTCTTAAATGATTTACTCTTTATTACAACTTCCTTAGCAACCATGAAAACAGAGTAAAATCCGACACCGAATTTTCCGATAATATTATTCGCATCACTCTTACTCTCTTGAAGAGTCTTCAAAAATTCCGCAGAACCTGATTTTGCGATAGTGCCGATATTATTTATCAACTCATCTTTTGTCATCCCAATACCCGTATCTTTCACGGTTATTGTTTTCTCTTTTTCATCAAAATTAATTCTTATTTCTAAAGGTAAATCTTTATCAACTATTTCCGTTCCTCTGTTCGATTCGAAACGTAATTTATCCAATGCATCGGAAGAATTTGAAACTAATTCTCTTAAAAATATCTCTCTGCTTGTATAAAGCGAATGAACTAATATATCCAGCAACTGTTTTACTTCTGCCTTAAATTGGAATTTCTCTGAAGCTCCACTCATAAATTTTCTCCTAAAATTTCATAATCTGTTTCTTTAAAATAAACAAAAGCCCATAAGTATAAACTTATGGGCTTCTAAAATACAAAAGAATTATTTCACTTTAATTTCTATTTCTTTCGGTTTTGCTTCCTCTGCTTTTGGTATCGATATTTTCAATTGACCATCTATAAATTCTGCTTCAATCTTATCTTCAATAATTAATTCAGGAAGACTGAATGAACGATAGAATTTCCCGTAAGCTCTTTCGATCCTATGGCTTTGTGTATCTTTAGATTCGAATTCACTTTTTCTCTCGCCGCTTATAGATAAACGACCGTTATTGAAAGAAATCTTTACGTCTTCTTTTTTGATACCCGGTAAATCAATATGTAACTGATAATGATTTTTATCTTCTGTTATATCAGTTAATGGCATCCAGTTCGATAATGAAGATTCTGAATCTTGATCTGAATTCTTGCTAAGCATTTCACCGATTGTATTAAAGAATTTACTAAATTCTCTTTCGGTATTGTAAAATTCTCTTGCCGGGTTATATCTTAATAAAGTCATTGTTACCTCCATTTTGTTTATTTGTTTAATTTAATTTTGCTTATTTATAATACAATTCCGTGCCAATCTTTATTATTACTATAACTTATTTATTTACAATGAGTTACTAGATTTGTGTCTTTTATTAATATAAACTTCTATATTGTCATATAGTTTGACAATAGTGATAGCATAAAGTCATATAGGCATATATTATGACATAATTGTTATATCCGTATATTAAACAATGTTCAAAATCTATTTCTTTTCTCTAGATTTTCGTTGTATTTTTATTGCTCATTTTTCCTGAAGAATAGAGATAATGAATTTTAAAAGCCATCTAAAAGAAACAATGACACTTTCGTTACCTATTGCAATAGGTCAGCTAGGTCATGTAATGCTCGGTGTAATCGATAGTTTGATGGTCGGAAAAATCGGTTCTGCTTCTTTAGCCGCAGCTTCTTTGGTAAATAGTCTTTTCTTTTTAGTTCTTGTATTTGGTATCGGTGTATCTTATGCTCTCACTCCTCTTATAGCTATTGCTATCGGTTCTAAAACTAATAATCAAGCCGGAGTGCTTCTTAATAACTCTTTGATTGTTAACTTAGTTACAGCAATAATTATTATGGCTACTCTTTGGATAATATCTTTTCTAATTCCTTATATGAATCAGCCAGCCGATGTAGTAGAATTTGCAATTAGCTATTTACGAATTATTACCCTCTCGGTTATTCCATTTTTAGTTTTCCAAACTTATAGACAATTTCTTGAAGGTCTTTCTCTTCCTAATCCTCCAATGTATATCGCCATCGGAGCTAATTTTTTTAATGCTTTTGTTAATTGGGTTTTAATTTTCGGAAAATTTGGTTTTGAACCGATGGGGCTAGATGGTGCTGGTTATGCAACAACAATTACCCGCACTCTAATGGCTTTATCATTAATGCTCTTCGTTTTTAAATATAATAAGGTTGCTATCTATTCACCGGGATTGAATTTCCGATTATTTGATTTATCTATCATTAAAAAAATTGTTGGTATAGGAATTCCGACAGGATTACAATACCTTTTTGAAGTAGCCGCTTTCTCATTCTCTGCTATTATGATCGGTTGGCTTGGTAAAGTCCCTTTGGCAGCTCACCAAATTGCCATATCACTTGCTTCCCTAACCTATATGTTAATTCTTGGAATTTCTTCTGCGGGAACAATCAGAGTAGGTAATTTCCTCGGTGAAGGAAAAATCGATGAAGTAAAAAAAGCTGGCTATACTTCATTAGCTTTATCACTTTCTATAATGTCTGTATTTGCAGTAGTTTTTATATCATTCAGAAACTATTTGCCATTAATTTTTATTAATGAAAAAGAAGTAATACTCTTAGCTGCAAACCTATTCATTATCGCGGGTTTCTTTCAACTATCAGATGGCACTCAAGCCACGGGACTCGGAATCTTGCGCGGTTTAACTGATGTCAAAATTCCACTTTATCTTAGCTTCGCTGCCTATTGGTTATTCGGTATCCCTGCCGGTTTGTTTTTTGGTTTTTATTTAGATATGGGAGCTATAGGCATCTGGATCGGACTTTCAATCGGGTTGACTATACTCGCAATTCTTTTAGTTATTCGATTCAAAACTAAAACCGACCAACTTCTTTTTAATAAGAATCGAGAGTCAATTGCTTAACCTGCCGAATTATCATTTGTATAATTCCTATAAGCCCGAGATTTTTTCCCATCGATAAATTGTGCCCAAATATTCTATAAACAATCTCCGTATCTAAATTCAATATATCGTCAATTGTTGCCCCTTCTAATCCTTCATCTAGAATTGAACAGAGTGCCATCGCTGAAACACCGTGTGGATTCTCAATATGAAAATAAAATTTAGGAGTTCCGTCTGGATTTATGACTGTCCATACGTAAACTCCCGATTCGCAATATTCCACTTTCTTTTCTTTCGGATATGGCTTCGAGGCAATAGAATCAGGCACTTCCTTAAATCTATCCGAATAATCAATCAAATAATTTATCTTCTCTTGATTATCCATCGATTCAAAAAATGAAACAATTTTATCTAGTTTACCAATCATCATTAACTCATTTTTGAATAGGAAGACCTACCGAATTTCCCCATTCAGTCCAGCTTCCATCATAATTTTTGATATTATTGAAACCAAGCAAATATTTCAAAACAAACCATGAATGACTGCTTCGTTCACCAATCCGACAGTATGCAACCAATTCATCATTTTCATTTAGATTATTCTCGGTAATATATAATTCCTTTAATTGATCGGCGTCCTTAAAAGTGCCGTCTTCAGGATTAATAGCTTTAGCCCATGGAATATTGATAGCTCCGGGTATATGCCCTCCTCTTAATGCTCCTTCATTTGGATAATCGGGCATGTGAAGCCTTTGACCTGAAAATTCTTCGGGACTTCTTACATCTATTAAAGGCAACCCATGTTTTATATGTGCAACTACATCTTCTCTGAATGCTCTAAAATCTGCATCATTTCTCGGCTTTGCTTTATATTGAGTTTCAGGATAATGCGGGATATCTCTCGTTAGTTTTCTCCCCTCTTTTTCCCATTTTAATCTTCCTCCATCCATGAGTTTAGCTTTTGTATGACCGAATAATTGAAATACCCAAAAAGCATAAGATGCCCACCAATTACTTTTATCACCGTAAAATATTACTATAGTATTATTTGTAATTCCATTTTTAATCATAAGTTTTTCAAATTCATCCCTGCCTATATAATCTCGGACGACTTGATGATTTAAATCATTTGTCCAATCGATTTGAACCGCTCCGGGAATATGACCCTTGGAATAAAGTAACGGATCTTCATTTGATTCAACTATTCTAATCTCTTTATTATCCAAATTTTCATCTACCCAATCCGTTGTTACTAATACATCAGGATTGAAATAACCTCTTTCTTTTATCTTTTTCATTCTTAATTCCTTTCCTATTGCATTTATATATTATTCTTAATCAGAAATAAAATACTATTAATCTTTTTAAATTGCCTTAGATTTTTCGTTCAGCGATAGATTTCATTTCAATAAACTCGTCTTTTTATTTATTTTTGCATTCAGCTATTTAATCAATTTCCCTCTATTTTACTTTGCATAAAGGAATTATTAATGAATAAATTCGCACCGGTTTTTGTAATCATCGCTGCTTCGCTTTGGGGTATTGATGGAATTATTCTTCGTCCCGCTCTATACAATTTACCTGTGCCTTTAGTAGTATTAATCGAAACTACTATCGCTGCAATTCTCCTTACACCTATTTTAGTTTTAAGACTAAAATCAATTAAGCAATTGGAATTGAAAGATTGGCTCGCTTTTATTGGCGTTGGTCTTCTCGGCGGTGCTATTGGAACTATGGCTATAACCAAAGCACTATTTTATGTAAATTTTGTCAACCTTTCTGTCGTTATATTAATCCAAAAACTTCAACCGGTTTTTGCTCTTACTTTCGCAGCCCTTTTCCTCAAAGAAAGACTTCCTAAAGAATTTTTCTTTTGGGCATCCCTCGCTATTCTTGGAGCTTATTTAATGACGTTCGGTCTTAAACTTCCTATTTTAACAACCGGTGATAAAACAGTTCTTGCTGCCGGTCTATCCATTATTGCAGCGGCTAGTTTCGGCTCCTCCACCGTCCTTTCGAAACGAGCACTTAAAAACGTCTCTTATGAAACAGGAACTTACCTTCGCTTCTCAATCACTGCTATTTTAATGCTTATAATTAATTTATTTGCAAATGATTTTAATTCAGTATCACAAATTAACTTTCATCAATGGATAATATTTTTAATTATTGCTTTGACAACAGGCGGAGTTGCAATCGTTTTTTATTACTATGGTCTTAAGAGAATTTCAGCATCGGTAGCCACTATCTGTGAACTCGCTTTTCCACTTACCGCCGTAATTCTCGAATATTTTATTCATAAAAATATTCTTTCATTGGTTCAATGGTTTGGCGTAATTATTTTGCTTATAAGCATTATTAAAGTAAGCGGAGTGAAGCTATCTAAACATTCTAAACCTATTTAGAATCATTTTTCTTTTCACTTTTCTCAAATTTTAAAGATGCTGAATTTATACAATACCTTAATCCTGTCGGCTGCGGTCCATCATCAAATAAATGCCCAAGATGAGCTCCACATTTTTTGCAGATTACTTCTGTACGTTCCATAAAATGACTTCTGTCAATTTTTTCTTCAATCATACTATCATTTTCAGCAGCGGAAAAACTAGGCCATCCGCATCCTGCATCGAATTTTGTATCAGAAGTAAATAAAACTTCTCCGCATCCTATACATCTATATTTACCGTCTTCAAAATTATTCCAATACTCTCCCGTGAACGGTCTCTCAGTACCCTTTTGACGTGTTACTTCATATTGCTTTGGTGTTAATTGCTCCTTCCATTCGGCATCGGTCTTTTCGATTTTTTCCATAATTCTTACCTCATCTTTTTGATGATTAATTTCCGGCTGTGTGCATCCCGTAATTATCGCTATAAATAATAATATTTTTTTCATAATTGATAATATGACAAAATGTCCATTAATAATCCATACATTTATTAATGACCTAAGAAATTTTTCTTACAAATTGTTTTGGTAATCTTTTGCTTCTTGAAGTGTATTGAAAAAACCTATTCTTACTCTATACCAAGTTCCTCTGCGTGCATCTATATATGCTTCCTGAACATAAGCTTTGTGTCCGGCAGCCTTAAGTTTATCGGCTTCACTTTCTGCGGTAGCTTTATTCTTCCAACTCGAAATTTGAAAGCAATATAAATTTCCATCGGTGAATATTACACCTTCCGGATTTGTCTCGTTTTCGACTTGATACTCATTTGAATTACTTTTCTTTGCAGGTGCTATTTTTATATCGGGTAGTTTTGTTTTTGGTAATTGCTGCGATTCATTATTAATAGCAATGTTCATTTTCTCATTTATTACTTTCGGAGTTTCATCTGAATTTTTTTCTACACTAATTTCAGGAAATTTCTCTTTATTGTTCTCTACGTTTTTCTTGAGGATTTCTTCCGGACTTGATTTATCTTCAATTGTCTTTACCAAATCCTTGCTTAATTCAGAAAATACTACCGGCTCTAATACGTTACTATTATCAGCATTTATTCCCTGTTCCGAAACGCTATTTTTAGATTCATTATTTTTCGTAGAATCATTACTCCCAGCTGCATTTTTTGAAAGTTCGTTTTTTGGTGCTTCGTTTTTTGATTTATCAATTCCGCTAGCAACTTTTTTATCATTTTCTTTTTTTGTAGAATCCTTTTTTGCAATATCAGTTGCCGGCTCTTTTAAGATTTTTACTTTCGTTAAGCTGCCTCCAAGTATATCAACACACTTATTATATATCTCACTCATTATAACCGAGTTCTCTATCGGCACTGATAAATTTTCATTATTCAAAGAGAACGATGGAAGGTTTGATTCTCCTACAATTTTATTCTTATCATTATAATATAATACTCCAATTACATTATACTTCCTCAAGAATGAATTAAATAGTAATTGTGATTTTACACTTTTAACTTCTTCGTTTATATTACTTATTTGTTGTGGAGTTTTATAAATTATAATACTCAATAAAGAGATTTGATTCTCATATTGTTTAATCGAAGAGGTGTCGATATTTGCAATCTGTCTTTCGTCTTCGAAAACTTTCAACCATTTTTGCCCATAAATATTACCGGCAAAAAGAAGAGCTAGAATAAAAACAATATTTAATTTTCTCATTAATTCTTTATCTTAATAGATTGATTTTCAAATTTACAAAAATTGTTCAATTCTTACAGTAATAAATTAATTTGGAGTGAAAATGTCCACAGAAATATTGGCACGTCTTCAATTCGCATTTACAATAGGTTTCCATTATATCTATCCCCCTCTTAGTATCGGTCTCGGTGTAATCCTTGTAATTATGGAAGGTATGTATCTCAAAACAAAAAATCCACTTTTTGAAAAAATGACAAAATTCTGGGTAAAAATTTTCGCACTAACTTTTGCCTTAGGAGTTGCAACTGGAATAGTAATGGAATTCGAGTTCGGAACAAACTGGGCAACATACTCCCGATTCGTAGGTGATGTTTTCGGAAGTGCACTTGCAGCAGAAGGAATTTTTGCCTTCTTCCTCGAATCCGGTTTCCTTGCAATCCTTGTTTTCGGTTGGGAAAAGGTTTCTCCTAGAGTCCATTTCTTTTCTACTATAATGGTTGCTCTCGGAGCTATGATGAGTGCAGTATGGATTGTAGTTGCTAATTCATGGCAGCAAACTCCCGCTGGTTATCATATCGTTGGCGAAGGACTAAATGCTCGAGCTGAGATTACAGATTTTTGGGCTATGGTATTTAATCCATCATCAATGGAACGTCTTTCGCATACTTTATCGGGTGCCTGGCTTGCAGGTGCTTTCCTCGTAATAAGCGTTAGCGCATATTACTTATTAAAAAAACGTCATATCGATTTTGCAAAAAATTCTATTAAGATTGCTCTTATTGTCGCTACTTTCGCATCTTTATTCCAATTATTTTCCGGACATCAAAGTGCTGTTGGAATTTCAAAAACTCAACCGGCAAAACTTGCCGCATTTGAAGCTCATTTTGATTCATCGGCAGCAGCTCCCCTTTATCTATTCGGATGGGTTAATCAAAAAAATCAAGAAGTAAAATTTGGAGTGGCTATCCCCGGTTTGCTTAGCTATCTTATATATGGTGATTCTCACAAACCGGTTACAGGATTGAATGCTTTTAATAAAAATGATATTCCACCCGTTAATATTGTTTTTCAATCTTATCATTTAATGGTTGCAATTGGTTTTACACTCATAGCTATTTCGCTTTTTTCTATCTTCCTCTGGTGGCGAAAGAAACTGTTCGATCATAAATGGTTTTTATATGTTTTAGTATTTTCTGTGCTCGGTCCGCAATTAGCCAATCAACTTGGCTGGATCTCGGCTGAAGTGGGGAGACAACCTTGGATAGTTTATAATTTGCTTCGAACCTCTGAAGCTCTTTCTAAAGCTGTCGAAAGCAGCCAAATTGTTTTTTCTTTAATTCTATTCGGACTAATTTATTTGCTCTTGTTTATTCTATTTATATATCTATTGAATGAAAAGATTCAACATGGACCTGAAGACCCTGAAACTATACCCTCAGAATATGAGCATCAAAAAACCGTTCTAGATAGAAACATAGGAGAATAAGAAAATGGAATTTACATTTGACTTAAACACAATTTGGTTTATTCTTATCGGAGTTTTATTAGCAGGATATGCCATTCTAGATGGATTCGATCTAGGAGTTGGTTCGCTTCATCTTTTCGTCAATGAAGATGAGGATAGAAGACTTTTAATAAATTCCATCGGACCGGTTTGGGATGGAAATGAAGTCTGGCTTGTAACAGGCGGAGGTGCTCTCTTTGCCGCTTTCCCGCATGTCTATGCTACTGTCTTCTCCGGTTTTTATACCGCCTTTATGCTCCTATTATTCGTCCTTATCTTTCGTGCCGTAGCTATTGAATTCAGAAGCAAACAACCGATGGCTTGGTGGCGCAAAAGTTGGGATGTCGCCTTCTCGGTTTCAAGTATATTGATTGCTCTTTTGATGGGAATCGCACTCGGTAATATAATTCAAGGAATACCGCTAGGAGCCGATAAAGAATTTCAAGGCACTTTCCTAGGACTTCTTAATCCCTATGCTATTTTGGTTGGAATTACGACAGTCGCCCTTTTTATGATGCACGGCTCAATATATCTCGCAATGAAAACCGAAGGTCATCTTCAAGAAAGAGTAACTAAATGGATTAATAATACTATTATTTTCTTTGTTATCACTTATGTTACTACTACTATGTTCACTCTTATCTATGTTCCTCACATGACTGAACATTTTAAATCAGCTCCTTTACTATTTATTGTTGCAGTTCTCAATATGCTTGCTATCGCTAATATCCCGAGAGAAATACATTTAAAAAAATATTTTCTTGCATTCCTCTCTTCTTGTGCATCAATTGCGGCACTTTTAGCTTTATTCGCTCTTGGTTTATTTCCAGATATAGTTATCTCTAATCCTAATCCCGAATACTCGCTAACTATATATAATGCGGCTTCATCACAAAAAACTTTGGGTATTATGCTTACGATAGCAATTATAGGAATACCGTTTGTTTTAGCTTATACTATCAGTATTTACTGGGTTTTTAGAGGAAAAGTAAAATTAACTCCAATGAGTTATTAAAAAATATTGTATCTTTATATCTGATTTTCTTGACTATAACATTAGTATATATTAATTTTTCCAAAATTATTTCGGTTTAAAATGCTAACAGAATTTGGTAAGATTTTTGTCTTCATCTTATTAGCAGCAATATTTGTGGTTGTAGCACTTTTTGTTGCTAAATTGATTAGACCTAAACGCCCTACAAAAGAAAAACTATCTATTTATGAATGCGGTGAAGATCCTGTAGGATCTCCTTGGGTAAAGTTTAATATTCGCTTTTATGTAATCGCCCTTATATTCCTTATCTTTGATGTGGAAGTAGTCCTTCTATTCCCTTGGGCTTTATCTTATAAGGAATATGGAGTCTATGGTTTCCTAGTTGGATTAATTTTCCTATTAATCCTAACGCTAGGTATGGCTTACGAATTTCGTAAAGGAGATATTCAATGGGCTCGTCCTGAACCAAAAGCTATCAATCTCAAGAAGCTTTTCACAAAAGAATCACAAATTGACAATTCATCAGAAATTAAAGAATAATTATGGGTTTATTAGATAAACAATTTTCAGATAGTAATATTGTAGTGGCTAAAGTAGATGACTTAATAAATTGGGCACGACTTTCTTCGATTTGGCAGTTAGGATTCGGACTTGCATGCTGCGCTATCGAAATGATGGCTGCCTCTGCTTCGAGTTACGATTTCGATCGTTTCGGCGTTATGCCTCGCAATACCCCTCGTCAAGCCGATGCTATTATTATCTCCGGTACTGTTACTCTTAAAATGGCACTTAGAATTAAACGCCTTTATGAGCAGATGCCAGATCCAAAATATATAATCTCTATGGGTAGCTGCGCAAATTGCGGCGGTCCTTATTGGGATCATGGTTATCATGTTCTCAAAGGTGTCGATCGTGTAATACCTGTTGACGTTTATGTACCCGGATGTCCTCCTCGTCCCGAAGCACTTTTTGAAGGTCTATTAAAATTACAAGAAAAAATTCGTAATGAATCATTGAGAAAAAAATCAGCATGAAAAATCCAGAAGAAATTTTTGAATTAATAAAATCTAACTTCCCCGATCTAGAAGTTACTATCGATTCCTCAATGCCGGTAGAGCCAATTATCTCTATCGACCCGTTAAAGATTCATTTAGTAGCTCAATTCCTTAAAACTAACGAAGAGCTTCTTTTCGATAGTTTAATGTCTCTTTCGGGTGTAGATGATGCAAATGGTACAAAAACTAAAGATGAAAATGGAACGGAGACAATTACAGGTGGAACTCTATCGGTTTATTATCACCTCCATTCTACTTCTCTAAAACATAAAATTACATTAAAGACCTCCACTATTAGAGAGAACCCCAAAATCGAATCGGTGGAAAATATTTGGAAAACTGCCGATTGGCACGAAAGAGAAGCTTTTGATATGTTCGGTATTATTTTTCTTAATCATCCCGATTTAAGAAGAATTTTAATGCCTTACGATTGGGAAGATACTTACCCGCTTAGAAAAGATTATAAAAATCCTGAATTTTATCACGGAATGAAGGTGCCTTACTGATATGGCTTTGAAAACTGAAGAAATGATATTAAATATGGGTCCACAGCACCCTTCTACCCACGGTGTGCTACGACTAGAACTTGAAATTGAAGGCGAATTAATTAAAAACGTTAAACCTCATATAGGTTATCTTCACCGCTGTTTTGAAAAACATGCCGAAGCTATGACCTATCCGCAAGTGATCCCTTATACAGATCGTATGGATTATCTCGCTTCGATGTATAATAATTTCGGCTACGTTGTTGCAGTTGAAAAATTACTCGGTATCGAAGTACCCGAAAGAGTTCAATATATACGAGTAATAATGGGAGAACTTCAGAGAATCGCTTCTCATCAGGTTGCTATCGGCACTTATGGTCTCGATCTTGGAGCTTTTACTCCTTTCCTTTATCTATTCCGCGATCGCGAAAGGATTCTTACTCTTTTTGAAGAAACCTGCGGTGCGCGTCTTCTATATAATTATATGTGGGTCGGCGGACTTTCGCATGATATCCATCCCGATTTTATTCGCAAAACTAAAGAATTTGTTCAATATTTCCGTCCCAATATTCAAGAGATTAATAATCTTCTTACATTTAATAAAATTTTTATTGAAAGAACTGCCAATGTTGGTGTCCTTCCACTAGATGCAGCAATTAATTTTGGTATGACCGGACCAAACCTTAGAGCAAGCGGTCTAGCATTCGATATCCGAAAAGAAGACCCTTATTCTATATATGACCGTTTTGATTTCGATATACCTGTCGGTAAAGGTACGGTAGGAACAGTCGGTGATTGCTGGGATCGATACTACGTTAGAGTCCTTGAAATGGAACAAAGTTTAAGAATCATTGAGCAGGCATTGGATCAAATCCCCGAGGGAGACGTTCAATCTGCTATTCCTAAACGTATTAAACCTCCGAAAGGAACGGTTTATACACGCGTGGAAAATCCACGCGGTGAATTAGGTTATTTTATAATTAGTGACGGTAGTACTAGTCCTTTTAGAGTAAAAGTAAGAGCCCCCTCTTTTGTTAGTCTTTCGGTTCTTGGAGAACTCTGTAAAGGTCATCTAGTATCCGACGTCGTGGCAATTTTAGGTAGCATTGATATAGTATTAGGAGAAGTGGATAGATAATGTACGAATTCCTGACAAACTTAATCGGTAATGAAGTGTTAGCTTGGATAATAATAGCCGCACTTCCTCTATTTGTAGTTATTTTACCTTATGCATTGGTAGCGATCTGGTTGGAGAGAAAAGTATCTGCTCACATGCAAGATCGCTTAGGACCAATGATTACGGGCTGGCACGGCTGGCTTCAGAGTTTCGCAGACGTACTTAAACTTCTTCAAAAAGAAGATTTAGTCCCTGCCGAAGCCGATAAAAAACTTTTTAATATAGCT
The DNA here is from genome assembly GCA_937936675.1 of uncultured bacterium. Classification (GTDB taxonomy): domain Bacteria; phylum Bacteroidota; class Ignavibacteria; order Ignavibacteriales; family Melioribacteraceae; genus BRH-c32. The sequence continues at coordinate 6,375 of CALDDL010000361.1, read as the reverse complement.
CCTGCATTAGTCTTTACAGCTTCCTATGCCGCGTTTGCTGTTATCCCTTTTTCAAGTGCATTTATAGGCTCCGGAGCTGAAATAGGAATATTCTTTATTCTTGCTATTTCAAGTTTTGCCGTTGCAGGTATTCTTATGGGCGGATGGGCTTCTAATAATAAGTATTCTCTTATCGGTGCTATGCGTTCCGTGGCTCAAATTATTAGCTATGAAATTCCTACCGCTTTAATAGTTCTTTCTATGGTGATGATTACAGGAACTTTAAGTCTCGAAAAAATTAGTGCAATGCAAACAGGTTATTTTTGGAATTGGTATATTTTCGGCGGTCCTGAATGGGGATTAACGAAATTTTTATTAATTCCATTTATGTTCGTTGGATTTTTAATTCTATATATGAGCACCTTAGCAGAAGTAAATAGAACTCCATTTGATATTCCTGAAGCAGAATCTGAATTAGTAGGAGGTTATCATACCGAATATTCTGGAATGAAATTCGCAATGTTTTTCCTTGCCGAATATGCTAATATGTTCGCCGTTTCTGCTATCGTTAGCATTATATTTTTTGGAGGATATCAATCCCCTGTCGGTTATCTGGGCGATCTTTTCGGTGCCTCTTGGTTAATTCCTTTTGAACAGCTTTTCTGGTTCGTAGCAAAAGGATTGTTTTTCGTGTTTGTTCAAATGTGGCTTAGATGGACTTTGCCTCGTTTAAGAGTGGATCAACTAATGAACCTCTGCTGGAAATATTTGATCCCTTATTCAATAGCTAATTTAATTATCATTGGTATTATTTCATTAATATAAATTGAGCGGATTAACTGCTCGCCGGATTAAGAGTAAAAGTTTATGAGTGGATTAAAGCAATATTTTAAGGATTCTTGGGAAGGTATTTGGACGGTACTTGTTGGTATGAAAATTACCTTTAAGCATCTCTTCGTACCGAATGTTACTATTCAATACCCAAGCGTTAGAGTACCTATGCCCGAAAGAGTAAGGAATCGTCTCTACGTTAATATGGATGATTGTATCGGATGTGATCAATGCTCAAGAGCATGCCCCGTTAGCTGTATTAGTATCGATACAGTGAAAAGTCTTCCATCCGAAGATCTTGGCGTTACATCAAACGGAAAGAAAAAAGCCCTTTGGGTAACCAAATTCGATATCGATTTCGCTAAATGCTGCTATTGCCAATTATGTGTTTTCCCATGCCCTACTAATTGTATCTATATGACAGATGTATATGAATTTTCGGAATATGAAAGAGGTAAATTATTATATAATTTCTCTACTCTTACTCCCGAACAAGCTGCCGAAAAGAAAGCGAATTTGGAAAAGTTTAATGCAGAAAAAGAAGCTCAAAAAGCTGCAGCAGCAGCCGAAGCAGCAGCTAAACAAAAAATTGAAAAACCGCAAGATAAAACTGAATAATATAAATGAACTTATACGATCTTATATTTTATTTGTTTGCAGCCGTTACTTTACTTTCGGCTGCCGTTGTTGTCAGCTCCAAGAATATTATCTATTCTGCTTTCTCACTCGTACTCACATTCTTCGGTGTAGCAGGTCTTTATATTCTCCTCGGTGCTGATTTTATTGGTGTTGTACAAATCCTTGTCTATGTAGGCGGTATTATGATCCTCCTCCTCTTCGGCGTAATGCTTACTAACAAAATTACAAGCGTGGATATCAGAACAGGTACAGTTAATGTCCTCCCTTCAGCTATCGCAATTGGCGTTTTTATGGGACTGGTTACTTCCATTATGATTTGGACTAAATGGGTATCTTTCCCCACTGAAACACCTCTTACAACTACTAATGAACTTGGTAAATTATTAATTACCGAATATGTACTAATTTTTGAACTTCTCGCTATTCTTCTTCTGGTTGCACTAATCGGCGCTGCTTCAATTGCTAGAAGAGATAAGGAATAACTATTATGATTAATGTTGGATTAAATCACTTTTTAATAGTCAGCGGAATTTTATTCTCATTGGGTCTTTATGCAGTCGTTACACGAAAAAATGCCGTAATGGTTCTTATGGGAATCGAATTAATTCTTAATGCCGCTAATATTAATTTTATTGCGTTTTCAAAATTCGGTAATCTCGGATTAACTGGACAGGTAACCGCTTTATTTGTAATAGTATTAGCAGCCGCAGAAGCCGCTATTGCACTGGCTATTGTATTAAATATTTATAAAACATTCAACAATGTAAATGTTGATGAAATTGACCATTTAAAAGATTAGGATTATGAACGAATCTCTACTAATAAATATCTCGATTGCCCTATTATTTTTACCTCTCTTGGGCTTCGCTACTGTAATCTTTTTGGGAAAAAAAGTACCCAAAATATATTTATTTGAAGTGTTTATTGTCGGCATGGCTCTTATTGCCACTATGGCTCTTATGTTTGTGAAATTAGCTTATTATCAATCCCATGATATCATTATGGCTTTTAATTGGTTCACAATCGGTATAGCGGGAATGAAAGATAGCTTCACGGTGGAATTAGGAATAAAGTTAGATAATTTAGCCGTAATAATGCTCTTCGTTGTCTATCTGATTAGCTTCTTAGTTCATCTCTATTCAATTGAATATATGCGCGGAGATAAAAGATATAATCGCTATTTTGCTTATCTAGGAATCTTTACTTTCTCAATGCTCGGTATCGTCCTCACTCATAATATTCTTATGATGTATATCTTTTGGGAATTGGTTGGACTTTCATCTTATCTATTAATCGGTTTTTGGTTTGAGAAAAAATCTGCTTCAGATGCAGGTAAAAAAGCTTTCTTAGTAAATAGAGTCGGCGATATCGGTATGTTTATCGGTATTATGATACTTTTTACTCATTATAAAACATTTACGTTCGATACGATTTTCGCACAAATGGCTTTAGGAAATATCCCCTTTAATAGCACTTGGGTACTAACCGCCACCGGAATATTGATCTTTATGGGTGCAGTCGGTAAATCTGCTCAATTCCCTCTTCACGTTTGGCTTCCTGATGCTATGGAAGGTCCTACTCCCGTATCAGCCCTTATCCATGCCGCTACAATGGTTGCCGCAGGTGTTTATCTATTAACAAAAATTTTCGTAATGCTTACTGCCGATGCTATGCTTACGATAGCAGTTATCGGAGGTATTACCTCTTTCGTTGCAGCCACAATCGCCATTACTCAAAACGATATTAAAAAAGTACTCGCATATTCTACCGTTAGTCAGCTCGGTTATATGGTACTTTCTATCGGTGTCGGTGCTTATGCATTCGCATTTTTTCATCTCGTTACTCACGCATTCTTCAAAGCTTGTTTATTCCTCGGTTCAGGATCTGTAATTCATTCAATGCATCATGAACAAGATATAAGAGAGATGGGCGGTTTGCGCAAAAAAATGCCTATTACATACTATACATTTTTAGTTGCTACCTTAGCTATATCAGGTATCCCGCTTACATCAGGATTCCTTAGTAAAGATTCGCTTCTTGCAGGCACTTTGGCTTTCGGTAAACTTACCGGTCATTGGCTTCTCCCTGCAATCGGTTTCTTAGTGGCTGCTCTTACCGCTTTCTATATGTTTAGATTGGTAATCCTCACTTTCCACGGTAAACCAAAAAATCAACATAAGTTTGATCATGCACATGAATCACCATTCGTTATGGCAGCACCATTAGTAGTATTAGCAACTTTGTCAATATTTTTCTTCTATACTCCTAATCCACTTTCGGCAGGCGATGGATGGTTTATTTCTGATTGGGTAAAAACTCCTCATACAGTAGTACCTGCAAGCGCATCGTTCGATTTTATGATTGATAATTCAACAGCTCATTCTACCGAAGCTATTAATAATGATGCTCACTCGGCAACTAATTCTTCTGAAGCAGTTACTAATGAATCTCATTCGTCAGAAGTTCAAACATCGGCTCATGGCGAGATTACTCATTCGGAATTATATACCGAAACAATGCACTGGGCTCATTACCCTGCTATGTTCGCCTCTCTGATTGTTGCCGGATTAGGAATTCTGCTGGCATTCGTATTTTATCAATGGCGTAAAGTTGATGCAGATAAATTAGCTGAAAGTATTAAACCGATCTATAAATTTTCATTAAATAAATGGTATTTAGACGAACTCTATAATACCACTGTAATTTCCGGTACATTAGTTCTTGCTCGTTTCCTATCGCTCTTTGATGGTAAAGTAGTAGATGGTGCCGTCAATGGTGCTGGTCATTCAACAAAATTTATATCTCGTCTCGGCGGCTGGTTTGATACTTTCGTTGTCGATGGCTTCGTCAATTTCACCGCATTTGTTAGCGGATTTATCGGACTATCTTTTAGAAGATTGCAAACCGGTAAGGTTCAGACGTATTTAGTTTTAGTAATATTTTCGGTAATAATAATCTTATTAGTTATTAGACCATTCTAATAAGATGATAATTAAATAAAAATTAAAAATAACAGGTTAAGTCTAAAATGATGGGATTCCCTATTCTTTCGTTGATTACGTTTCTCCCTATTATCGGTATGTTGGTAATTTTATTTTTACCAAAGAACCAAGATAGGTTAGTCAAATATACTTCATTAATAGTTACTGCTATTCAGTTGGTACTCGCAGTAGTTCTATTAGCAAATTTCGGTTATTCCTCTGCAGGAGTATCAGACCAGAGCACATTCCAATTCGTCGAGAAATTCCGATGGATTCAAATCGATGGCGTTTCTTGGTTAGGAACGGTTAAAATCGATTATTTCCTCGGTATCGATGGTATCAGTATGCCGATGATTCTTTTAACTGCATTTGTTTCCTTAATCGCCACTATCTCTTCATGGAATATTAGTAAATCGGTCAAAGGTTTCTTTATGATGTTCCTTCTTCTCGATACGGGAATGATGGGCGTGTTCGTTGCATTAGATTTCTTCCTATTCTATGTATTTTGGGAATTAATGCTTCTACCTATGTATTTCCTTATCGGAATCTGGGGCGGTCCTAGAAAAGAATATGCAGCTATTAAGTTCTTTATCTATACTCTATTTGGCTCGATTTTCATTCTTCTCGTAATGATTGGTCTCTACTTTAGTGCACAGGAAACTCTAGCAAATGGAACAAAAGTTTTCACATTTAATCTCCTTGCATTAATGAACCAATCAAACTACTTGGATTCGGGAATTTTATCAGCGGCTAATCCTCATAATCTCCGTCTAATAGCATATATAGCATTATTCATTGGATTTGCAATTAAAATTCCGATGTTCCCGTTCCATACATGGTTACCCGATGCACACGTAGAAGCACCTACACCTATTTCAGTTATTCTTGCAGGTGTATTGCTTAAAATGGGTACTTATGGAATTATCAGAATCAGCTATCCTATCTTCCCTGATATCACACGTGACCTAATGTGGTATATCGGACTTTTCGGCATGATAAATATTATCTATGGCGCATTAGTGGCTATGGCTCAAAAAGATTTCAAAAAATTAATCGCCTATTCTTCAATCTCTCACATGGGATACGTTCTTCTAGGTATGGCTTCACTTACTACCATAGGTATAAATGGCGCAATCCTCCAAATGTTCAATCACGGTACAATTACTGCTATGCTCTTCCTTATCGTTGGTGTTCTTTATGATAGAGCACATACAAGAGGTTTGGATGATTTCGGCGGTATTGGAGTTCAAATGCCGGTTTATACAGGCTTCGTAACCGTTGCTTTCTTTGCCGCTATCGGTCTTCCGAGTTTAAGCGGATTCGTTTCCGAAGCATTAGTTTTCTTAGGAGCATTCAGCGTTTCAAGTATTAGAATTATCGCTATCATCTCTACTCTCGGAATTCTACTCGGTGCCGGCTATATGCTCTGGACTCTTCAAAGAGTTTATCTCGGTCAATTAAATGAAAAATGGAATACTTTAAGCGATTTAGATTCTCGTGAATATGTAATGTTTATTCCTTTAACGATTGTGATTATTTTCTTAGGAATTTATCCATCTGCAATGCTCGATATTATGAATACATCAGTTAATACATTAGTGAATTTTATAGCAAATAATGCAAATTCAATCTCATTACTAAGCGGTTTATAAAAAAGAATGGATTTAACAAACTTATATACTTCGTTAAGTTATATTTTACCGGAAATAGCCGTTTCAGCGGCTCTTATTCTTATCGTTGCATTAGACCTTATCTTTAATAAAGATAAAAGGATAATTCCCTATGTGGCTCTATTCGGTATCTTATTAACAATTTATTTTGTAATTGACCAATTTAGAATTAGCGGATTCGCATTCCCTGCTTCTGACGCCAATAATTTCTACGGTATGATTGCAGTTGATCATTTTGGTGCTTTTTTCAAAATTATCATTCTTATCTCCTCTTT
>CALDDL010000360.1 GCA_937936675.1 uncultured bacterium | reverse complement strand
CACCGAGATCTACACTCTTTCCCTACACGACGCTCTTCCGATCTAGCTATCTCTTTTAATTGATCTCGAGTACCGAGCACCGAAACACCTCTTACTCTCAGATGTTGCTTATTCGGGTCATCGTCAATAAAACCGATACAATTCATACCGAGTGAAGGTCTTTTTTGAGTTTCCTGAACCACAAGTGCTCCGGCATCCCCTGCACCGATAACGAGAATATTTTCTCTATCATCGGATCTTTGAAGTCGATGCGAAGCCCTTTCAAAAAGTCGAACGCTGAATCGAAGACCCGATACGAAAATAATAGCAATTACGCCATCGAGATAAGGGAGAGAAGAAGGAAGTGCCTTCAATTCAGAAGAGAACATCTTAACGAGATTAAAAACAAATACTTGAATCAGGACAACAGTAATACCCGTAAAAAGCAATTGAGCGAGATCATCTATACTGGCATGCGCCCAGAAACGTCTATAAAGCCCGAAGAGAGCGAAAATTATTAGTTTGATAGCGGAGAACAGAACGAGATAATAAAGAATACCATGAAGATGAGTAACGTAATTCAGAAGTCCGTCATACCGAACGAATAGAGCGATAAAAGGAGAAATAAGAACTAAGAGAATATCGATAACGAAAAACTGTCGATTCCGAAGAGTATGAAGATAATTATGGATTTTTGTAATTGGCATTATATTATTTTTTTAATGTTTCGTGGATGATTGAAGCTATTCTATCCAGTTCTTCCGGAAGCAGATTAGAGCCGGAAGGAAGACAAAGTCCGTCATCGAATAATTTTTCCGATATATCTGTTCCATAAAAAGGAGCCGAAGAAAATATCGGTTGAAGATGCATCGGTTTCCAAAGAGGACGTGATTCTATATTCTCTTTTTCAAGTGATAGTCTTAAGTCCTCCCTGGTAATTCCACCCGTTTTCTGAGGGTCAATAATTACGGTAGTAAGCCATCGATTAGAGAAATGCCCTTTCGGTTCTTCAACAAAAGTAATTCCCTCAACCTTAGAGAATTCATTTTTATAAAAGAGGAAATTATTTCTTCTTTGTGCTACCCTTTCATCAATTACTTTCATCTGTCCCCTGCCGATACCTGCGCAGATATTACTCATTCGATAATTGAAACCAATATGCGAATGTTGATAGTGAGGAGCATTATCTCTAGCTTGAGTGGCAAGGAATCGAGCTTTTTTAATGTACTCTTCATTATCGGAGATCATAGCTCCGCCGCCTGAAGTAGTAATTATTTTATTTCCATTAAAAGAAAGAATTCCGATATCGCCAAAAGTACCTACATGTTTATCAAAATAGCGAGAGCCAAGAGCTTCGGCGGCATCTTCAATAAGAGGTATTTCATATTTTTCAGAGATCGATTTAATTTCTTGAATTTTTGCAGGCATTCCGTAAAGATGAACAAAAATAATTGCTTTCGGTTTTTTCCCTTTTGCTATTCGGTCTTTAATTGCTTCTTCAAGTTTCACCGGATCCATATTCCAAGTATCAGATTCACTATCGATAAATATTGGTACAGCGCATTGATATAAGATCGGATTAGCAGATGCAGAGAAAGTGAAACTTTGGCATATCACTTCATCACCTGCGGAAACATTTAGTAATATCAGCGCAAGATGAATAGCGGCAGTACCAGAAGAAAGAGCGGCAGTATGTTTGGATCCGGTATAGGACGAGAGGTCATGTTCAAACCCGTCAACATTAGGACCGAGCGGAGCAATCCAATTGGTATCGAATGCTTCATTCACAAACTTTATTTCATCTCCACCCATGTGGGGAGATGAGAGCCAGAT
>CALDDL010000359.1 GCA_937936675.1 uncultured bacterium | reverse complement strand
TTATGCGAAATTGGTAAACTGTATGTATCTTTACACAGTTTATATCATCTAATAATTATTAATTAAGAAAAGGAAGGCAAATGAATAAAATAAACAAGGAAGATGTAATTCTATTTAGCGGTGGAATTCAAGGCGCAGAAGCAGAATTTGGAAAAACAGCCGAAAGCTTAGGTATCGAAGAAGTTAATTTCACTTTTGAAGGTCATATTATCGAACGTACTCGCGGAATCAGAGTGCTTAATCATGATGAATTAAAAAATGGCGATGTAAGTTTGGAATACGTTTCTAAATTGCTAAATCGTAATTATACTGCAACTCCAAAACTGAGAAAAGTGCTTCAAAGCATCTGGTATCAAATAAACAACGGTCAGGAAATTTATGTAATCGGTCATATTCTTGATGATAACACGGTAAAAGGAGGCACGGGCTGGGGTGCTGAATTTGCTAAGATTTGTAATAAACCGATTTTTGTTTTTGATCAAGAAAAAGATGCTTGGTTTACGTGGGAGCATTTAAATTGGGTTAAATGTGATGATCCTGTAATTCAGCATGTCCATTTTGTAGGCACCGGAACACGCTTTCTCCAAGATAATGGGAGAAAAGCAATTATAGACCTCTTCGCAAGAAGTTTCGGTGAATAAAATTATTGATGCTATAATAATATTCATATCGAAAAACATTTTTTAATTCCCGATTTCTATCGGGAATTTTTTTGAACAAATTATTGTTGTGAGTGTATAAAAGCAGAATAGTTGAATTATGAAAAATTAAATACATAAATAAACAATACGGAGGAAGATATGGAAAGAAAATTATTTAGCAGTTATAAATTAGGCGATATTGAACTTAAAAACAGAATTGTCATGTCGCCAATGACAAGAAGCCGCGCAATCGGTAATATTCCAAATGATCTAATGGCAGAATATTATTCATTAAGAACAGACACCGGATTAATAATAACCGAGGGAACTTCACCATCCCCAAATGGACTTGGTTATTCACGCATTCCCGGAATTTATAGCAAAGAACAAATTGAGGGATGGAAGAAAGTTACCTCCGCAGTTCATAATAAAGGAGGAAAAATATTTATGCAGATTATGCATACAGGAAGGGTATCGCATCCTCTTAACATGCCTGAAAATGCTAGGATATTAGCTCCCTCGGCTGAAAAACTTGAAGGCAATATGTGGACAGATCAAAAGGAATTACAGCCATATCCCGCTCCTGAAGAAATGACCGCCGAAGATATTCAAAATGCAATTGATGAATTTGTGAAAGGTGCTAAAAACGCTGTCGAAGCAGGTTTTAATGGAATTGAACTTCACGGCGCTAATGGTTATTTGATTGAACAATTTATCAGTCCTGTTACTAATAAGCGTTCCGATGAATATGGAGGCTCGATTGAAAATAGAATAAGATTTGTATTAGAAATTGCTCAGAAAACATCGGATGCTATTGGAGGCAATAAAACCGGTATCAGAGTTTCTCCTTATGGTGCCTCTAACGGAATGAAATTTTATGATGAGATTGAAGAGACTTACGCTGTTTTATCTAAAAAGCTAAGTGAGATTGGAATAGTATATATTCATATTGCAGATCATAGTTCCATGGGTGCTCCTGAAGTGAAAACATCAGTAAAAAAATCTATCAGAGATAATTTTAATGGGACAGTTATTTTATCAGGTGGATATGACGCCGAGCGGGCTGAAAAAGATTTGCAAGATGATAAAGGTGATTTAGTAGCATTCGGAAGACCTTTTATTTCTAATCCTGATTTGGTAACAAAATTAAGAAATGGCACTGAACTAACTAAACCAGATAGCTCAACATTCTATTCGCCCGGAGCTAAAGGTTATACTGATTATTAAATAATTCTTCTTAACTTTACAGCCGAAAATTATTTGGCATAAATATGAATTCAGTAGAAGAAAAAAATAAAAAAGTCTGGCTCGTATCTGCGGATATGGGCTTCGGACATCAGAGAGCTGTATATCCTCTCAGATCAATTGCTGACGGGAACATTATTAATGTAGGTGCGGATTCATCCACATCCAAAGGCGAACAAAAACTTTGGAAGCGAGTCCTTCGAGCTTATGAATTAATGTCCCGAGCAAAAGGTTTGCCTATAATAGGGAATGTAATTTTCGGACTCCTAGATTCCCTCCTTCATATCCCATCGTTTTATCCATTACGCGATTTATCTAATAAAACTTTTCAAGTAGATCTATTAGAGCATAATATTAAGCGCGGACTTTGTTCGGGTATGCTTGATACAATTCGGAAAAAAGATCAGCCGATGATCACTTCGTTTTATGCTCCTGCGATAGCTGCTAATATGCGCGGTATAAGCGATGTTTATTGTATTATCTGCGATGCGGATTTAAATCGGGTGTGGGTTGCTAAGGATCCATGGGAAAGTAAAATAACTTATTTCGCTCCTTGCAGTAAGGCAGCTCAAAGACTTCATGCCTATGGTGTCCCGAATGATAAAGTTATACTTACCGGATTTCCATTACCACTTGAATTGCTCGGTAATAGAGAACTCGACGTTCTCAAGCGCGATCTCGCTCAGCGATTAAAAAGATTAGACCCCAAAGGTGAATTTTGCTCCCGTCATGGCGTTAATGTTCATCATTTCCTGGGAGAAGATAATTGCAGCATCGAAATAGATCCAAAGATTACCTTAACTTATTCAATAGGCGGAGCAGGTGCTCAAAAAGAGATTGGCGGTGCAATAGCTAAAAGCCTTAAGAATCTAATTCTACAAAACAAAATAAAACTCAATCTAGTCGCTGGTACAAGAGAGAATATTAAAATTTATTTTCAAAAAGTTGCCTCAGAAATTAGTGATGATACTAAACAAATTGAAGTCTTTTACGAGAATAATATAGAAGATTATTTTAATACATTTAATCGTCTGATGCATAGTACAGATATATTATGGACTAAGCCAAGCGAACTTTCATTTTATTCGGCATTAGGACTGCCGATTATAATGTCGCCTGCAATTGGTTCGCAGGAGAAATTTAATCGCAAATGGCTGCTCGAAATAAGAGCAGGCATTAGACAGATTAATCCTGATTATGCTCATCAGTGGCTATTTGAACTATTAGAAAATGGTTCTTTGGCAGATGCTGCGTGGTCGGGATTTTTGCGAGCCAGAAAATTAGGAACATATAATATTATTGATGTAATTAATACAGGAAAATTTGTCCAGAACCAGTTACCGATTATGAGATAGTGGAACTTTTCTTTATTAATATAAGTTACCTAGGAAGTGGCTCAATTATTTTTTTGAAATTGTTTATGTGGGTGGGTGTGCTTGCTTAAATTGAATATACTTAGAAATAATAAAGAATTATTAGAAAAGGCAAATTCCGATCTTGAAAAAAGAGTTGCTGCAGAAATATCACTAAGGACAAGCGAAAAAAAATATCGTACTCTTTTTGAAAATTTAACTGTTGGATTTGCTCTTTATAATTTAATATATGACGAGAATGAATTACCTCTCGGAGTAGAATATATAGAAGTGAATAGCACTTATGAAGCTCTTATGGGCAAAAGATTTGCATTCGCTGAAGGTGAAGAAGGTAAAAGGCTTAGACATGTAGGCAATTTTGAATATCTGCACATAATTGATAGAGTTCTAAAAACCGGAATTTCAGAATCCTTAGAATTTTTTTATAAAAGCAGATACTTGAATATTTGGCTTTATAGGCCTGATGAAGGGCTTGTAGCTGCATTAATGTCTGATATCACGGATAGAGTAACTGCTCAAAACGAAATAGAAAATGCTCATGCACTCGTAAAATATATTATCAATTCTCTTCCCATTTCTATTATTACAATCGATAAAAATCAAAACGTAACTCAATGTAATAAATCT
>CALDDL010000358.1 GCA_937936675.1 uncultured bacterium | reverse complement strand
GGAATTGTGAATTTTATTGAACCGACCGGATTAATAAAAAAAGTTACTCTTAAGAGTTCAGGTGGTAATAATTGGCAGTTTGTATTTGATCTTAATGAAGGCTATTCGAGGAGTGAAGCATTTTTTGATGTTGAGACCGGAGACTTACTAGTAACGGTTCATAATAATCTTTTTGAAGGAACTACTAATAAAGACGAGATTGAGGAAGTAAAAACAAAATGGAATTTTGATGTAATAGTTATCGATGCCGGACATGGCGGCAAAGACCCTGGTGCAATCGGAATTACAGGCGTCAAAGAGAAAGATATTAATCTTGCAATTGCTCTTAAGCTTGGTTCTTTGATAAAGAAAACTCTCCCCGAAGTAAAAGTAATTTATACTAGGAGCACAGATCAGTTTGTAGAACTTTACCGCCGCGGTAAAATCGCTAATGAAAATAATGGAAAGTTATTTATCTCTATTCATTGTAATTCATCTGCTCAAAAACCCAGTAATAGAAGGGGTTTTGAAGTATATCTGCTAAGACCGGGACGAACGAAAGAAGCTATCGCGATCGCAGAATTTGAAAATAGCGTTATTCAATATGAAAATGATCCGAATAAGTATCAAAAACTTACCGATGAGAATTTTATTCTCGTGAGCATGGCACATTCTCAATATATGCGTTATTCCGAGAAATTTTCAGATATATTAAATACACAATGGAAAAAGAGCGTATCTAATCCCTCTTATGGAATTAAGCAGGCGGGGTTTTTTGTTCTCGTAGGAGCATCAATGCCGAGTGTTTTGATAGAAACAGGATTTTTATCTAATTATGAAGATGAAGCATTCTTAAACAGCAAAAAAGGGCAGGAACAGATATCTAAAGCAATACTCGAATCGGTTATAAATTATAAAACTTATTACGATTCTCAAGTAAGCGAATAAAAAATTCCTTCAAACAACTAAGCTCGAAATTGAGAAGTTATTTGAAGGAATCAGAATCTCGTCCTGCGCTAATGTTTTAGCGAAATATTTATTTAGTTAAAAGGAAATCGGCAATTTTACCGAGGTCTTTTACGTCAACATTTCCATAAGAAGGCATAATACTTCTGTATTGCGCTTTGTAGGCGTCAAAACGTTTATCACCACTATATGAAGATGGGTTACGTAAATAGTTAATTAAACCATCTCTATCCCAATGATCTTTTAGGGATGCTAATGCCGGTGCCAATTGAGTTCCGGTAAAATCTTCTCCATGACAAGATTGACATCCGTTTTTTTCAATTAATACGAGTCCTTCGGGTTTATTAGATTGTTCTTTATTTTCTTCTCCCATATAGGCATTATCTTCGGGAATCATGGATATTTCGTCTTTTTGAGTTAATCTCCCGATAATAAAGATAATTAAGAAAAGCCCCAGAAAAGCTGCTACCCATTTTTGTGCATTTGTCATTATATTAGTATTCCTTTCAAATTAATTGCTTGAGTACAAAGTTAAAATTAAAGAACGCAATTTACAAGCTAGTGGGGAATTAATACCGGATAGGGAGTCCTTATTTCAGCTTATTCACTTTAGGGTAATCAATATTTTTCGTAAATTATAACTTAAATTTTAAGAAAGTGAGTAAATATGACATTCTATCCAGCTTTAGTAACTATACATATTCTTTTCGCCGGTATCTGGCTGGCAAATTTTTTAAGTGATTATATTCTAAGGGGTTACATAAAAAATAACCAGATGAAATTCGGCGAGAGAAAATTTATAAAACTATACCTTAACTATATAAACATCATAGGTATTGTAGGTTCCATGGGAATTTTAATTACCGGAATATTTGTTGTATTGCTTAATCCCGGATTTGAATTTTTCCAAGTAACTGCAAATCATTGGTTAATAACTAAACAAGTAATTATGGTATTTATTCTCTTTATAATCGGAGCGAAAGTAATACCTGCAGCAAAAAAGGTGAGACTAGAATTAGGGGAGAATTTGGAAAATAGTGAAACCCTAAAACCCGTAGTATATGAGAACTTAAAGAAGCTTTATCGATTAAATACTATTATTAACGTATTGGTTATAATAAATATACTTCTTGCCTTAAGCAGGCATTTTATGGGTTAAAGCTTACTTTTAATTATAATTATAATTAATATTGTAGTTTACCCTTTGAGAAAAAAATGAAACGCATTTTAATATTAGGTTCTACCGGTTCTATTGGTGTAAGCACTTTAGATATTATAAGAGAATTTAAAGATCGCTTTTATGTCGCCGGTTTAACGATCGATAAGAACATTGATCTACTGATCAGACAGATCGAAGAATTTCATCCCGAGGCAGTAGCTGTGAGGGATAGAAAAAAAGCAGCGGAACTTCGAAGTATTGTTGGCAATAAATGTAATATTTTAGAGGGTGAAGAAGGTATTTTGGAATTAAGCAAATCACTTGATTACGATATACTTCTTTCATCAATGGTAGGATTTGCAGGACTTGCTCCAACTATCGAGGGAATAAAAAGAAAGAAAAGAATTGCACTTGCAAATAAGGAAACACTAGTAGCCGCAGGTGAACTTGTAACATTATTATGCGAAAATTATGGTGCAGAAATGCTGCCGGTAGATTCGGAGCATAGCGCGATATTTCAATGCCTTGTTGGCGAAGACAAAAAGAATGTCGATAAATTAATATTAACTGCTTCAGGCGGACCTTTTCTTAATAAAGGAAAAGAGGAATTAAAAAGTGTAACGATTGCCGATGCACTCAATCATCCAAATTGGAAAATGGGTAGTAAGATAACAATCGATTCGGCAACCATGATGAATAAGGGGCTGGAGGTTATAGAAGCATATTGGCTATTTAAACTCCCGAAGGAAAGAATTGAAGTGGTTGTTCATCCGCAGTCAATAATTCATTCTATGGTGGCTTTTAGAGACGGTTCAATTAAAGCTCAAGTAAGCACTCCTGATATGAAGCTGCCTATATTATATGCTTTGAGCTATCCCGAGCGATTTGATTATAAAAAAGTTGTAACGAATTTTAGCGAAATCGGAAATCTGACTTTTCAAAAACCGGATACCGAAAAATTTGAGTGTCTTAAATTAGCTTATGATGTAATGGAAACCGGAGGTACTACGCCTTGTATTCTCAATGCCGCAAATGAGATTGCAGTCAATAATTTTTTACAGGGGAAAATTGGTTTTAATAGAATTCCCGAATTAATAAAGTATGCACTTGATACAATTGAGAATCATAAATCGCCCGATTTAGAAACAATATACGAATGTAACCGTATAACGAGAGAGTGTTTAAATAAAAAGTTTAATTAACGGAGAGTATTATTAATGGATTATATAATTTATTTTGTAATAACAATAGCCATATTAGTATTTGTGCATGAATTTGGGCATTTTGCTGCGGCTAAGATTTGCAAAATGCAAGTTGACGCATTTGCAATCGGGTTCGGCAAAAGGTTATTCGGCTATAATAAAATTACAAAATTCACATTTCTTGATCTTCCTAAGGATATCGATTTACAAGGTAATACAGATTATAAATTATGTCTTTTGCCATTAGGCGGATATGTGAAAATTGCCGGAATGGTGGATGAAAGCAACGATACCGAATTTTTAAATAAAGAACCACAGCCGCATGAATTTAGATCAAAACCTACATATCAAAAATTATTCGTGATAACTGCCGGTGTATTAATGAATCTTCTACTTACACTTGCAATTTTTTGGGGAATCAATTTTTATCAAGGGAAACAGATATTTAAGTCAACCACGGTTAGCAAAATTGAAGCTAATAGTTATGCCGAAAAAATCGGTTTTCAATCATTTGATACCATAAAAGAGATTAACGGTAAAAAAGTAACAAATTGGGAAGAAGTTCTCGATAATTTATTAGTTAATAATACGGGTAAAGACCTAAATGTATTAATAGAAAGAAACGGAGTCGAACAAAATATTTCGATTTCAAGAAGCAAGATTACCGAAGCATCTCAAAAGGGAATTTTCTTATTTCCAAATCCTACTCAACCTTATGTTCAGGATGTGATGAAGAATTCACCTGCCGAAGCAGGTAAGATTGCCTCGGGAGATATTTTCCTAGAGGTTAATAATATTCCGGTAAAAGACCGCGAAGAAGTAGTTAAAATAATTACCGCAAATAAACAAACAGATATTCCGGTAACAATTTTAAGAGGGAAAGACACGGTTCAAACGGTTGTTAATCCCGGATTAGAAGGTAAAATAGGAATAGCGATTGCCGATGCTTATACGGGAGAATTTGAATATAAAACTTATGGTGTTTTCGGTTCTCTGAGTCAGAGCGTTTCTAATATCGGGCAATATACTTCATTGACTTTGAGTATGATGAAAAATGTTATCACGGGCAAAGTGGAATTTAAGCAGGCGTTTGGCGGACCGGTGAAGATAGCTCAATACGCTGCTAAATCAGCCGATTCGGGAATTATGCCTTTCCTATTTTTCCTTGCGATGCTTTCATTGAGCTTGGCAATAATTAATATAATGCCGTTCCCGGTTTTAGACGGAGGTCATTTTGTAATTATTCTTATTGAGGGAATTATAAAGAGAGAGATTCCGATTAAAGCAAAGATTGCAATTCAAAATGCGGGATTTGTTCTGTTATTAATCTTAATGGCGTTTATAATCTATAACGATATTATTAGTATGTAAGACTTTCTAAATTGCTATTCTGGGCTTTGAAAAGCTCAGATAGCAATTCTTGATTATTTCTATCTTTATGAAGGAGCGCATTAGATTCTAATAAAACACCATTAACTTTCGTAATTACAATTCTTCCCGAATATCTATTCTTGTTTTCATATCTAAAGGCAATAGCTTTTCGCTCTCCGATATCGAACCATTCATATCTTCCGTCAAATAAAAAATCATCTTTTAGTTTTGTTTTAATTAATCGGAGAGAAAGCTCAGCGGCTTGATATAATAAATCTTCTTCATCAAGCAAATTACTTTTTTCGAAATTGAGTTTATTAATTGAAATATCAGAAAAATAATCATCTTTAACGAACCATAGTTCATGGCAGTTACATTCATTATCTTCTACGAAATGATATTCAGCGGGAATTTTTAATGATAAATTTTCTATTTTGTGAGATACAGATTGAAGCGGATAATCGTTGCCATAAACCGATGGCTTGCTCATTGAACAGCCGGAAATAATTAAGAAGAAGAGGAGCGGGAGAAGATATTTAATATTTCTTTGTAACACTAGAATCCGCTGCGTAAAAATTCCGGTGTATCTAAAGTAAGAATTAATGAAACACGATGAGATGCCGGAAGTGTTTCATCTTGTGAACCTGTAAATCGAGCATAAGAATAATCGATTGTAAGTTTTGGTAAAAACAGACCGGCACCTAAAGTTATTTGCTTTACATCGCTATAACCGGCGCGAACCGCCACTACATTCTTAAAATTATATTCTAATCCCGTATGAAGATCGAAACTTACAGGACCGAGATTAAATGTTGATGCATATTTTCTGTTTTCAAAACGAATGTCAAAATCAGTAACAGGGGTAATCACACCTCCAAGAATATCAAATGAATAAGCCGCACCAATTTTAAGAGTGGGAGTAATAAGTTCATTTCTTCCCGTATCCCATGCAATAAGAGTGGTAGTTACGTCTTGAATAACAGCACCAAGCATGAGCTTTGAATATGGACGATAGTGAGCACCGATATCGAAACCAATACCTGTTGCACCGTATTCAGCAAGGTCTCTTCTAATAAGTTTTACATTTGCTCCCCAGTAAAAATCATCTGTTTGTCTTTTGGCAAATGTAAAATAAAAAGCCCAATCTGTGTTGCTGAATTCGGAAATTTTTGAGTAGTCTAATCGATCAGTCCTGATATCAAGAATACCATCACCATTTGCATCATATAATGCATTGCGTGTGTCTGGAATGCCATCAATGCTAAGACGAATAATGCTGAGTCCAAAACTCATATCGTTTCCGTAGGGTATTGCGGCAGCAGCATAGTTATAATTAACTAAATTACCGAAATGTTCTTCATGCATCAATGCGGCTTGAGGGTAATTAATATGAGCTAATCCGGCAGGATTCCAATAGCCTGCGGTTACGTCATTAACGATTGCATTTTGAGCACTTCCCATAGCGAGTGCTTTTCCCCCTACGCCAATAGCAAGAAACTCTCCGGCATATTTACCGATTACAGTCTGCGCATTTAATCCCACGAAAGAAAAAAGAACGATTAACGATACTTTTTTGAACATTTATATTCCGAACATATTAATGAAATAAACAGATTAGAAAATTGAGAAAATAGTTTGAAAAATCAAGGCTATAAATT
>CALDDL010000357.1 GCA_937936675.1 uncultured bacterium | reverse complement strand
ATTTATTTGGAAGAGAAAGCACACCAAATACTATCAGGTATATATCACGTTTTCCACGAGCCTCGGAAAATGTTTTATGTGCTATTTATACAAAGAACAAAGAAGCTATAGAAATTCTAACGGCACAACTTAAAGATTTTATTGATGACTACGAAACAGGCAATACAGAAATAGGTGGCAACGATGTATTCGAAAGGTTCTATGCTGGACATAGAACTCGAAATCTTCTTTTTGCTTATCAGATGATGCTTTATTCTAATAATCTTACTCAAGATAATGTAATATATTTATTGAAAGTTTTTTTGCTTCATGGTGCACGGTTAATTGATGATTGTAAAGAGTTTCATTATGGTAACCATCAGCTTCATGGATTAGCTGGACTTTATGAAATGACTACAATGTTCCCTGAATTTCCGGTTATGAAATTATGGAATGAAATGGCTCTTAAAATAATCTTATTGCATGCCGAAAGAGAAATTAATGATGATGGTTTCCAATTTGAAAGAGCTTCTCATTATTTCAAATTGGATATCATGAATTACTTCAGAATCTATAAGATTGCTAAAATAAATGACAAAAATATTCCGGAATTATTAGAACGTAAGTTTCATAAAATGTTTGATGCAATTGTAAATCTGGCACTTCCTACAAAAGCACTGCCGGTTTTACAGGACGCTCAAGCAATTTATTCTCCTAAGAATGATTCACTCGAAAATAATAATGCTGCTGAACTATCTGATCCTAAAGAATCGTTCTTTCTCTCAATCGGGGCATCAGTTTTTAATGATAAAGTGTATAAATACTTCGCTTCTGAAAAATTATATCCTGAATTATTCTGGTTTTTTAATAAAAATGAGAGAATGAATTTTTATTCATTGAAAGCAGAAAGTCCTTCTGTTGGTTCGATCTCATTGGAGGAAAGCAAATATTTTGTAATGAGAAGCGGCTGGGATATTAATGATCTCTATATGGTTATTGATGGCGGATTGGCAAAATATAAACCAGATCATACTCATGGCGGTATTCTTGGTGTAATGGCGTATGGCTTTGGTGAAGCACTGCTTCCCACCTACCGTGTTCATTATAGTGATCTTTCATATCAATATCTAAAAAACTCACTAGTAAAAAATGTTGCTCTCGCTGATAAAATTCTTCAAGGGCAAAACTGGATTGATAATAATGCTAGAACTGGATTTGGAATTTGGGAAAAACTGCCTAATCCATCAGTTAATGAATGGATATCAGCTAAATATTACGATTTTTTCTCCGGTTCACACAACGCTTTTGATACATTAAATGTTTTATATAATCGCTCAATAATATTTATTAAACCTAATTGTTGGCTATTTATTGATCAATTCAATTCGGACGGTATTCATTCTTATCAACAGATTTGGCAAGGCGAATTTTCTTTACTAAAAAATATTAATGGAATTCTTAAAAATAATATCAACTCAAAATTATATGTAATCCAAAGTGATAATACTAATTTAAAAATTGAGCCATATAGTAAATATGGAATCAATTCTATTTTATTTGAAAAACAATCTGTAAGTGATTATTCCTTTAATACATTAATCTATCCTACTTCTAATGATGATAATGATATTCCCTCAATTAGAGAATATAATAATAGAGACTATAAATTAATTAATATTAATAAAGGCGATGATAGAACGAGTCTTTATTTCAAAAAGAACGAAAAAATAAATTTACCAGAATTAAAAACTGATGCTTCTATGATTATTCTTTCTTATGAAAAAGAAATTCTAAAATCAGCATTAGTTTATAAAGGGAGTAATGTTGAAGTCAATGACTTTAGTTTAAGATTAGAAAAGCCCTCTATTATAGAATTGGAAAAAGATCAAAACGGAAATTGGATAGAGAAAGCAATTAAAGGATTTTCAGAAAAATAATTTGGAATTAAGAACGATGAATAAACAAGAGATAGTAGAAAAAATAATTTCAAACGGTGCAGTTGCAGTTGTAAGAATGGAAGACCCAAATAAATTAATCAAGGTGGTAGATGCCCTTCAATCCGGAGGAGTAAGTTCAATTGAAATAACAATGACCGTACCTAATGCAATAAGTATGATCGAAAAAGTTTGTAAAGAATTTGGTAGTTCAGTATTGGTTGGTGTTGGATCGGTATTAAATGCGGAAATGGCTCAAAATGCAATTGATGCAGGTGCAAAGTATGTTGTAAGTCCGATCTTAAAAGAAGAAATTATTAAAAAAGCACAAAAGAATAATAAAGCAGTAATGCCCGGATGTTTCACTCCTACTGAAATTAATCTGGCTTATGAATTAGGAGCAGATATTATAAAAGTATTTCCTGCAGACGTTCTCGGAATCGAATTTTTCAAGGGAGTAAAAGCACCAATGCCTCATCTTAAATTGATGCCCACCGGAGGTGTTACTTTAACAAATGCATGTGAATGGCTTAGTGCCGGGGCTTGTGCTGTCGGGGTTGGATCTGCGCTTTTGGATAAAAAAGCAATTGCTGAAGGAAACTATTCATTGCTTAAAAGCAATGCAGAAATTCTTATGAATAGCATTAAAAATTATTATGAAAATATAAAAAATTAAATATAAATAAAGAGGTTAATATGGTTGATTTAACAGGTAAAGTTGCAGTTGTAACAGGTGGAGCTCGAGACATAGGCAGAGCTGTATCATTACGTTTAGCCGAACAAGGTGCTAAAGTTTGTCTAAATTATTATGATAATCCTGATGATGCCGAAGAAACAGTTCGTCAAATTAAAGCTTTAGGTAAATCAGTTATCGCCGTCCAAGGAGATATGACAAAATCCGAGGATATCGAAAAATTAGTAAATTCTGCTATTGAAGAATTTGGTAAAAAAATAGATATACTTGTCAATGTCGCTGGCGGACTTGTAGGTAGAAAAACGATTGGGGAAATGGATGAGAAGTTCTGGGATCTATTAATGACTCTAAACTTAAAGACAGTTTTCCTTGTTACAAAAGCAGTTGTTCCTTACATGGTAGATGGAGGTTCAATAATTAATTTTGCTTCACAAGCAGCTCGTGATGGGGGCGGACCGGGTGCCGCTGCTTATGCAACTGCAAAAGGGGGTGTCCTTACTTATACTAAATCGCTTGCCAAGGAGTTAGGTCCTAAAGGGATAAGAGTTAATGCTGTTTCACCGGGAATGATTAATACTACTTTCCATAATGTATTTACAAAACCGGAAGTAAGAGTTAATGTAGCTGCGGGCACTCCACTTAGAAGAGAGGGTGAAGCTAATGAAGTAGCAGATCTCGTTGCATATCTTGCATCTAATTCAGCTTCATTTATTACAGGTGCTTGTGTCGAGATTAATGGCGGTACTTATTTCGTTTAGATTAATTATTATAGTGAAATTCATATTTTTATATAGAATAACAGATAGGAATTAAAAAAATGAAAAAAATATTAGTATTATTTTTATTATCACTTCAGTTGAGTTTTGGTCAATCAATTCATCCAAACTTACTAATGACCAAAAAAGCTGTAGCCGAAATAAAGAAAGATTTTGATAAATATCCGTTATTCAATGAATCTTTCGCAAAAGCTAAAAAGGCGATTGATGAAGCTCTAACAACACCAATGGATGTCCCTTTTCCTAAAGATGCCGGCGGCGGTTATACTCACGAAAAGCATAAACAAAATTATAATGAAATGTATATCGCAGGTATAATGTATCAGGTTACGGGTGATATAAAGTATGCAAAGTTTATTCGTGATATGCTTAATCAATATGCACAATTATATCCTACTTTAGGCAAACACCCTCAGGGTAAAATAGAAATGACAGGTAAATTATTCTGGCAAACTTTAAATGAAACTGTGTGGTTAATCCATACTATTCAAGCTTATGATTGTATATATGATTGGCTTAAGCCGGAGGAACGGAAACTATATGAAGATAATATTTTTGTTCCTATGTGTGATTATTTTTTAACAGAGTGTGAAGAAGAATTTGACCGAATTCATAATCATGGCACTTGGATGGTAACTGCAGTTGGTATGACGGGACTTGTGTTGGATAAAAAGGATTTTATTGAAAAATCATTACACGGCTCTAAACTTGATGATGAAGGTGGTTTTATCCCACAGCTCGATAAACTATTTTCTCCCGATGGTTATTATACGGAAGGCGGGTATTATGCTCGCTATGCACTCTGGCCATTTTTCATTTATGCTGAATCCTTAGAAAACAATCGTCCCGATCTAAATATTTTCAAGCATCGAGATTCAATTCTTAAGAAAGCATTTTATTCGGCATTGCAGATGACTTATACTAATGGTGCTTTTATGCCTATTAATGACGCACTCAAAGAAAAAACTTGGCTTTCACAGGAATTAGTTCTTGCTTCTAATGTAGTATTTGAAAGATACCGGCATGATCTTGAGTTATTGAATTTAGTAAAAGAACAAAACCAAGTTAGTCTTACTTCTGCGGGTCTGGAAACTGCTGCTGCATTAAAAGAAGCAAAGACTATACCCCCATTTTCATGGAAAAGTGTTTCATTTGTTGATGGAGCTGATGGTAAGAAAGGTGGAATAGGTATTTTGAGATGGGGCAGTAATGAAGATATGGAAACTCTTCTATTTAAATATTCATCTCATGGTTTATCTCATGGTCATTTTGATAAACTTCATTTCTTATTCTATGATCAGGGAGAAGAGATAATTCAGGATTATGGTGCTGCAAGATTTCTTAATGTAGTTCAAAAATTTGGCGGAAGATATCTTCCTGAAAATGAGTCCTATGCTTTACATACCGTAGCTCATAATACTCTTGTAGTTGATGAAAGATCAAATTTTGATTTTAATAGAAATATATCCGAAAAGAATCCTCCGAGTGAATATTTTTATAACGCAGACGATCCTAATTTTCAATATATGAGCGCTAAAGATTTCAATTCTTATCCGGGAGTGGAAATGCATAGAACTATGGCTTTAGTAAATGACGAAAAATTGGATCGACCATTAGTATTAGATATTTTTAGAATAGCTTCAAAAGATGAACATCAATATGATCTTCCATTTTATTATATGGGTCATCTAGTGGATGCAAATTTTGATTATAAAGCTTATGTAAATGAAAAAACAACAATGGGAAGTAAGAACGGCTATCAACATTTATGGAAAGATGCTGAAGGAAAGTCTAATAATAGTGCTATCATCACATGGCTTAATAAACATCGCTTTTATTCTATCATTACCAATGCTGATTCATCAATGAATATCTATTTTACTCAAATTGGTGCAAACGATCCAAATTTCAATTTGCGTAACGATAAAGGTATTATGCTTAGAAAAAAAGCAAAAGACTTCGTGTTTGCTTCTATAATCCAGCCACATGGAGAGTTTGATCCAACTTTGGAATTTACCAAAAATTCATATCCCGATTTTGAAAATATTAAGGTACTATTTAACGATTCCAATTTTACTGTAATAGATATTGAAGGAAAGAATGGTATTAAATGGATAGTATTAATTTCTAATTCCGATAATAAAACCGATAGTAAGCATACACTAAAAATCGGTGATAAAGATTTTAGCTGGACGGGACCAATTACAATAATTAAATAATTAACGGAGAAATAAAATGAAATATCAAAGTGATTTATTTATAGAAACAGCAGGGATGGAATGGGAAACTGTTGCACCCGGAATGAAAAGAAAATTTATGGGATATAATGATGAAATAATGATGGTACAAGTGAGCTTTGATAAAGATGGAGTTGGTGCTTTGCATAAACATCCACACAGTCAAACTACTTATGTAGTAAGCGGAAAGTTCGAGGTAACGATTGGAGATGAAAAAAAAGTACTTATTGGCGGAGATGGATTTTACATTCCCCCTCAAATTGAGCATGGGGCAGTATGCCTCGAAGCAGGTATGTTAATTGATGTATTTAGTCCAATCCGAGAAGACTTTATGCAGGGCATTTCCGGTTATCAAAAATAATTCTATATAAAAAGATAGGAGCAAAAAATTGAAAAAATTTAAGGGCTTACGCTGGTGGATAATTGGACTTATTGCTTTAGCCACACTAATAAATTATATAGATAGAAGTACACTAAGTCTTATGTGGCCTAGTATTTCCAAAGACCTTGGAATGGATAAGGGTGATTATGCAATTATATTAAATGTTTTTATGGTGGCTTATGCAATTGGTCAATTAGTCTCGGGCAAGCTTTTCGATAAAGTTGGTACTAGAATTGGTTATGTAATCGCAATCGGTATTTGGGGAGTTTCCTCATTTATGCATTCATTTGCTCGAGGGATTTTATCATTCGGATTTCTTAGAGTTACATTAGGATTAGGCGAAGCCGGTAACTGGCCCGGAGCGGTTAAAAGCAATGCAGAATGGTTTCCGATTAAAGAAAGAGCAGTAGCGCAAGGAATATTTAATGCAGGAGCATCAATTGGTTCTGTTATAGCGCCACCCCTTATTGCTACTCTGTGGGCTGCTTTTGGTTGGCAAGTAACTTTTATGATTGTAGGATCATTTGGTGTTATATGGTTGATCCCTTGGTTAATTGTTAATAAAAAATTACCTGCTGAACATTCTTGGATTTCTGATGAAGAAAAAGAATATATTTTAGCCGGACAGAGTGAACTTGATAAAAAAAATCCGGGTCGTAAAGGATTATCATTAAAACAAATTTTATCACACAGAGAATCGTGGGCAGTTGTAATATCACGATTTTTCTTAGAACCGATCTGGTGGCTATTTGTTGGTTGGATGCCGCTTTATCTTGCCGATGTATATGGATTTAACGTAAAAGAAATTGGATTCTTTGCCTGGGTGCCTTATATAGGAGCTGCTATCGGTAGCCTTTCAGGCGGATACTATGCAGGAAAACTTATTAATAGAGGTGAATCAATTAATAAAGCCAGAAAAACTGCAATTGTAATTGGTGCAGTAATTATGTTTTTGGGATTAGTTGCTACAATTTTGATTGCCGATACAGCATTGAAATTTGTTATTATAGTTGCTTTTGTTTTATTTGGTTTCCAATTTACAATCGGTAATATCCAGACTATTCCAAGCGATCTCTTTAGTGGTAAATCAGTTGGCTCCTTAGCAGGATTTGGGGGTTCAATTGGTGTGTTTGCTGTAATTATTATGAATTTCTTAGTTCCGATTATTTCCGAATATTCTTATATACCTATCTTTGTTATGATTGCTGTCTTTGTCCCGCTTGGAGTATTAGCAATCTATATTTTTGCTAAAAATATTGCTCCGGTTGAAAAAAATTAATTAATAAAAAATTATAGGATTCGTAAGTGAATAAAAAAGTAGTAACATTTGGAGAAATAATGCTTCGGTTATCCACACCGGGGTTCACACGTTTTGTACAATCACAAAATTTTGATGCTACTTATGGAGGAGGAGAAGCGAATGTGGCTGTCTCTCTTTCAAATTATGGATTAGATTCTTTCTTCGTTACAAAATTGCCAAAACATGAAATCGGTCAATCAGCAATAAATCATCTTAGAAGGTTCGGAGTAAAAGATGACTATATAATTCGTGGCGGCGATCGTGTTGGAATATATTATCTAGAGACCGGAGCAAGCCAAAGAGCATCTAAAGTAATTTATGATAGGGCAAATTCTGCAATCACTCAAATGAAATCTGATGAAATTAATTGGAAGAAGGTTTTTGAAAATGCGGATTGGTTTCATTGGACCGGTATCACGCCTGCATTAGGTAAAAACGCACAAGAAGCATTACACGCAGCTTGCACTACTGCAAAAGAATTAGGTGTTACTATCAGTTGCGATCTTAATTTCAGGGCAAAGATGTGGTCTCAAGAAGAGGCGCAAGCAGTTATGAAGCCTCTTATGAAATATGTCGATGTTTGTATTGCAAATGAAGAAGACGCCGAAAAATCTCTTGGTCTGAAAGCAGATAATACTAATATCGAAGAAGGGAAATTGAATGAAGATGGATATTTCAATATTGCAAAAAAATTAAAAGAGATTTATAATTTCAAAGTAGTTGCTATTACTCTTCGTGAGAGTTTTTCTGCATCAAAGAATGGATGGAGTGCTCTGCTTCTAGATGAAAAAGATTGCATTGCTCCAATAAGATCATCTCGTTACGAAATTGAAATTGTCGATCGAGTTGGAGGCGGAGATTCATTTGCCAGTGGGTTAATATATGGGCTTTTAACAAAAAATAATAGCAAGGATGCACTTGAATTTGCAGTTGCAGCATCTTGTCTTAAACATTCAATACCGGGAGATTTTAACCTAGTATCTATTGATGAAATTGAAAAATTAATTAAAAGCGGCGGATCAGGCAGAGTAGAAAGATAATTTCACCCACCCTCCGAAAGGTCATAATAAGAAATTTCTAAAGGCAGCTTATAACTTATAATTATATAGCTGTCCTTAGAGCAGTCATACTCGAAATATATGATTTATCGAAAAACAATTTTCCATTAGAGAATTTCATCTTCACTCATATTTTTAAACAAAATATAATTACTTGGATTTTTATGCGAAATTGGTAAACTGTATGTATCTTTACACAGTTTATATCATCTAATAA
>CALDDL010000356.1 GCA_937936675.1 uncultured bacterium | reverse complement strand
TGGATTGTCAGTCATAATTTCTATGTAGGTAATTTTTGGTCTAAAAAAATCCTCCATATAAGCACAGTTCCTTAGGTTATATGGCGTATCACCTTGGTCGGCTCTAGGTTTAATTTTATCCCAATACTTATCCAAATGTTTTTTTATTGCCGGAAAATTATTTATTTCTATTGGCTTTATACCTTTTTCTTTAATGCCATTATGTGTGTTTATAAGCCATAAATCAGCAAACTCATAACCATATCTTTTTATATCCCTGCCGCGTAAAATCGGTCGTATAATTTCGGCAGATTTTGGGTCTTGATTGATTAACTCTTCTTTCTTTTTACCGTCGATGATAAATGCTTCATTATAACCAGTTAAAATTCCACGATAAATTTGCACATCCCAATCCTTTAGAGGAGTTCCAACTTTTTCAATCTTTTCTTTAATACGCTGTTCAATCGGGCTTAAAATAACCCAGCTATTTCCATTAGGAAATTTTGTTGATGTAGCATTTTCGTGAATATATACGTTAAGATTTTCTTTAAAATTAGTTTTTATTGTGCAAGCTCGGGTTGGGATGTTATAATTTCCCTTTTTAAATAACAGAATATTAGTATCAACAGTTGCCGCTTCAAATATTTTTTGTCCGGCAAAATCTATTAATAAAATTGGATTTGTTTTATTAGCTAAATATTTTCTTAATGATTCACCATAGCCTGCACGCATCCATTTATTTGAAGTAATAAAACACAAAATTCCATTTTGTTTGAGTAGAAGATGTCCTTTCTCATAAAACAGAGCATAAATATCTCCGGTTTTCTCAAAACATTGATAATCTTGCTTAGCAAAAATTTTTGCAAGTCTGCCGCCATCTTTTTGCAATTGTATATAAGGCGGATTGGCAATGATAATATTAAAACCATCTTTTACATCGGGACCGAACATCCACTCGGAATCATACCAATCGGCAGCAATATTTGTATTATACGGATCCCACTTGGAGATTTTTTCAGCCAGTTCAGCGGAAAATTGATTTTCATTTAGAAGAGATTTTATTTTCAGCCGCAATTCTCTATCCTTTTTCTCAAGAGCTTTCTTTACGTTTTCAGAACTTGTAATAAAATATTTTTTTCTTAGGTCAAACAGCTCGTTTTCTAATTTTTCTAACTCACGCGATTTTAGTGTAAGAGCCTGCGACAAACCAATTAAGGTATTTGCCGAAACAAGTTTTGTCTCTAAGTTTGGTAAAGGTTCAATTCCAAAGTTATCGGATTCGTTGTTAGAATTTTGAACTTTTTCATCCACTAAAAGAGATATAAAAAAACGAAGTTTAGCAATTTGAATTGCAATTGGCTGAATATCTACGCCGTAAAGACAGTTTTGAATAAGATAGAGTTTTCTTCCATAATCTAATTCATTACGAGCAAAATTATCCTCAATTTTTTTAATAAGCTGCCCTTTAAGTCTGGGATCTGTAATATTATTTTCTATTGCATTTATTTGCTGCTGTTTCCATTTAATATTATGAGGATCTAGCTTAGATAAAATTAGAACCAATTTATGCAAAATACCCATAGGGAAAGCACCGGAGCCAACAGCGGGATCAATTATTTTGCTTTTATTAATTGAGGTAATTAAAATATCAATTTCTTCGTCTTTAAAATCAATGGCTTCTTCAGAGTAAGAAACTAGTTTTCTTAATTCATCTTCAAGTTCCTCTTCTTTCTTAATCCAACGGCTTGGCAAATGTTCTTGCTCTAAAGAAAGTTGGTCTCTGGCAGAATTACCAAACATATCAATCTGCTGTGTACCAATCTGAATAAAATTTTTATCACCTTCGAGCATTTTTGTTTTTAAGTATAAAACAAGTGATTCATCAACCATAAAGTTAACTATATCACGAGGTGTGTAATAACTGCCTGTAGATTTACGAGCAGTGGAAGCTGTTTCTGGATTGTAACTTGCTAAAAGATTTTCAAATACTCTTCCTAATAATTCCGGATCTAGTGCAATTTCTTCATCAGTTGGTGTATTTTCATTAATTGTAAAATTATAAGAATGAAGAATACTCAACAAACCTCTTGTTTTGAATTTCTTTTTAGCAGTACCGTAATCATTATTTAGATCAATATCTTGTTCATCGGAAAAGAAAAGAATATTTGGAAAAACTGTTTGATTTTTTTCTTTATCAGAAAAGCCATCAATTCTTATTTCTTCGTTAGTATTATTTGAAGGATCAGTTTTTGATTTATCGAGACATTCAAAAAGACCACCATTTAAGAAAGGAATATCCTTAAATATGGTTAACATATCTTCGGGATTATTAAATAAAGAATGGAACCTATAATAATTATGTTCCATATAATGATTATTTTTTCCTTGAAAAGATTGATCTTTTCTAAATTTTCTTTCTTTGATTGGAGTATTTAATGTTGCAAAGAAAAGATTTTGCAATATTGCTTTGTAGTAAGTGCTTTCTTTATCAGAAATAGTTTTTAAGATTTTTTTTATTTTATTTTTATCAAACAAATCAGTGCTTATAAGACTTTTATGCTTCATAAACCAAATAAAAATTATACGGGTAATAAACCGTATTAGAGCAATATTTTTTCCATTCTTTTCAGTTTCCGCATCCTTCGGAAATTTTACATGTTTCAAAGCCCAGAAATACCAGTTAGCAATTTCTGTGTAGAATTCTTTCGTTACTTTTTCTACAGAGAATGCTTCTTTTATTTTTTCAAGAGAGTTGAAATCGGCAGCATCTAATCTATAAACAAAAGTTTTATTTATTTCATCTTTATTTACATAATAAGTGAAGCGACGGAAATTACTCCATTTTCTTCTTCCATTTGCTTGCGGAATATCATATATAAAAGAAAAACGAAAATTATTGTTGTCATCATAAAAAATAAAAAAACCGGCAGCGTAACGCTGTTCTTGTTTTAGAATCTTCTTGGCTAAATCGTATTGTGCTTTTTTGCCGGAGCGTTCTGTTAATTCTTTTTTAGTTTTGAAAGTATATATAACAAGTTCTTCGTCGTTAGTAAGTATTAGCTCACCCAAAATAAAAGTATTAGAAAAATATTCATTGTTAAATTGGTTAGCTTCTTCATTTATAGGACGGAATTTATTTGATTTTTTTCGAAATAAAAGAATTAAGTTTTCTGTGCTAAAATTTTCAATAATATTTTTTAGAATTTCTGATTCTATCATTAAATTCCCTTAGTATTTTATATGCACTCTGTTAAACAATGTCCAAATTTTGCGAATTTTTGGTCTTAGTTAAGCATATTTGCGCAATTATTTTAATTTTTTACTCATAGATTAGAAGCTATGGGTAATTTTTAGTCTTTTTTACCCTCAGATCAATACTGAAGTTCATAAAATTTATTTTTGATTTTCCACTGCAATAATTATTTCTTTTGATAAATCCTTTAGTCTTGTTTTTTCATTATATAAATAATTACTTCCAAGTTCTTTTTGTATAGAATTTAATTCTATAATTGTTTTGTTCTGATTTTTACCAAAATTTAAATTCGATAATCTTCTGAGAGTATAATTCGATAAAGTACCGTAATCATAAATATCTTCCAACAAAACTCTAATAAAAGGCTTTAACTCTGTTATTTGGGAATTATCATTTAATCTAAGGAAATATTTTAAATTATTAATAGACTTTTGAATTAAACTATTTTCGGAGGATGCAGATTTACCGGTTATTTTATAATTTTTAACTTCCCCATATTTATCCCAAAATCTTGAGCTTAAATTTAATGAAAGTTCTTGATTATCCGATTTTACATTTTCATAAACCTCTTCAAGACTTTTAACAAAATGATTTCCATCTCCTTCGGGCGTATTATATAATCTATGATGCACAAATAATCTTTGTTTTTTAATTATAACTAGCAATTCATCATTGGTATATTTTTTAGCAACTTTTATACGTGGCGGAAATTTATCAATTGATTTAATTAAATCTGGGTTTTCACTTTTAATTGTCTCGAAATCTTTTAATACTTTTGTATAAAAACTTTCGCCCTCAAGATCTTCAGGATTCTGCTGAATTTTAGAGTATAATCCTGAAGGAGACGGTTCTTCATCAATATCAAATATTTTTGCATCTTCACCAAGAGCATTATGAATTAAAAACATTTTTTGAGAAGCTATTTCTCTAGAACGAACCAGATCAGAACCTTGTTCGGACGGAAAGAAATTAATAATATAAAGATTATTAAAAACTTTTTTGCTGATACGATTAATTCTTCCTACTCTTTGAATTACACGAACAGGGTTCCATGGTATATCATAATTAATAACCATACCGGCTCTATTCAAATTGAATCCTTCTGATATTTTATCGGTTGTAAGCAAAACATCATATTCATCAGTTTGTTCTTTTGCGGAAGCATCAAAATTATTATTGATTTCTTTAATTTTACTTGTAGATAAATCGCCGGCAACAATTAAAACACGCTTATTAAATTCATTCAGCATTAAATCAGAGAGATATTTTACTGTATCAGCATATTCTGAAAAAATTAAAACTTTTCTTTTAGGCTCTGCTTTTGTGGATTTTGTTTTCAGAACTTTTTTAACTTCTTCGATTAAACAAGCAGATTTGGGGTCTGCAGCAACAAGATTTAATTGATTTAATTCGCTAAGAATTTGCTCAAATAACCTTATATCGGATTCAATATCATTCTTAAATTCATTTTCTTGTTTAAATTTATTTACTTCATATATTTTATGATTTTTTGGATATTCATTAATTTTTATTTTCTCAGAATATTCATCTAGATGTTTTTCAATTTCATCAGCGTCTTTTTCATAAATTTTTTCTAGTAATGATCTATCAAGAATATATTTATTTGTTTTATCAATAAATTCTTTTACTACTTTATTTATCCTAATAAAATTCTTAAGACTTTGTTCAAATGCACCAAAAGAACTTTCAAATCTCTTAACAAGCATCCGCCTCATAAAATCATATAAGTTAAACTGTTGTATAAATTGAAAGTTTTCTTCTTTGTTCAAATCCTCATCGGATAATTTTTGTTTTTCATACTCAAATGGTTTGTAGATAGCGCCTTTGAATATTCCACCTTCATCGGGCAGCGCAAAATATTCATTTATGATTTTATCATAATATTCTGACTGTTCTTTGCTTAATTTATAAAACCATTCTTTAGGTGGTAGTACAACCGATAAATCTTTTACTTCATCTTTGTAAAAAGGATTATTTTGAATATCTAAACGATTACGGCGGATTGTAACCGGTTCTATAACATCACGAATTTCAATTGCAAGTAAGCGGGATAAATTCTTTACATCAGTTAGATTTATAATATCCTTCCCAAACAAAACTTCATAATATTTTTTTGCTTTATTCCTTTTCCTAGCATCTGAAGCATTGTAATATCTATTAATATACGAAAGTTTATCGTAAGTAGATTTAAAAATTCTAAACTTAAATTCGAGATCATCATCAAGAGTTATTGAAGATTTTTTGGGAACAATAAATAATTTAAGCAAAGAGAAAATATCTGCGGGACGATTATTAAACGGAGTGGCTGTAAGAAGCATTACAATTTTACCACGACAAATATTCTTTAGGTATTCATAATCTTGCGTGTCTTGATTTCTGAAACGATGAGCTTCATCAATTATAACTACTTCAATATCATTAGCCGATGAAACAAATTCGGATACTGATTCTAAATCGCCTAAGGAAAATGCTTCCCATCCCATGCTTGAAAGATGAAATTGTTCAAGATACTTTTTCCAGCCGGATGATTTAGATTTATCACCAAGAATCCCGGGAGGTGAAATTACAATACCTCGTTTCTTTAATTCAAAGGCTGTTGCACATGCAATTATCGATTTACCTAAACCAACTACATCTGCGATTATAACTCCATTATTTTTTTCAATTACTGATAGTGCCTGTTGGACTGCATCTATTTGATAGCGATATTCTTTAAAATTATTTTCTTTTAGTATCTCAACTAATCTTTGCCCAATCTCTTTTCCACTAAAGGTATCAAGGTAGGATTTAAGTATTACAATATAAGCCTCAAAAGGAGTGATTTCCTTTATTAATGTTTCTTGCTCTAAAATTTTAATTAGTTTTTTCTTTAACTCATCATCCTCACTAATTTTTACTGCACTATCCCAAAGATTATCAAAATATTTTAATGCTTCATCATAACCATAATCACTTATTTCAACATTAAATTCATGTTGGGATGTAAGACCGGCAGAAGTAAGATTACTGCTACCGGTAATAAACAATTTACTTCGTCCTATCTGTTCTTCAACCAATTGGAAAAGATATAACTTTGCATGGTTTGGTTCGTAGCTCTTCCTTATAATAATTCTATCTTCTTTAATGAGCTGAAGAAAAAATTTTGATTGTTCATAAAAATCTTGATGGTCATAATTTTCTGTGTTAATAGATTTCTTAATAGATTCATAAAAATTATTTATTCTTTCATCATCAGAGAGTTTTTTATCATTATCACCATACTCAAATAAGCCATAAATATTTTTATCAACGTTTAATCCAACAAGAATTTTTAAGGTTAATTCATTATTTAATTTTAAACCCTCATATAATTCTTTTAAACCAGAGAAATAAAAAAAGCCAATAAGGAATTTAAGTTCGCTGCTTTTAGATAAGAGTTCAAGAAGTCTTGTCTTTAATTGTTTTTTCTGACTATTGGTGATGAAGTTATTCATAAATAAACTTAAGATTATGGTTTTCCAAAATAATCACTTAACACCAAATACTAAATAAAAAAAATTAAAACACTCTGAAAGTTTTTCAGAGCTTAAAAATAAGCGTTCATTAAAAAATTGATTAATTATCTTCTTTTACTATTCGCCTCGTTTGATTGCCTCTAGTTCCTCCCAACGTTTATATAGCTG
>CALDDL010000355.1 GCA_937936675.1 uncultured bacterium | reverse complement strand
ATATTGTGCTTCTAAAAGAAAATTAATTCCCTTTATGCAACCAATCATAAATTTTTCTTCTTTGGTCTTTGTATATACTTTTGCTAAATATTCTATTTGTGAATAGGTTGCTCCATTATCAATTGTAGTATTTTCTTCATTACTACTTAGTCTTATTGAATCTTTCTGATCATCAGTCAGTATTGCCATCATATCATAATTCTTAGTCCATCCGCCGTTTGATTTCTGAAATAGTAAAATATTATCTGCTATTTTTCTGAACTCAGATCTCTTGTATTTTGGTTTCCCGGGCAATGGGTGAATTATTTTTTCTTCTTTTATATCATACCAATGATGTGCACTATCATAGAATCCAGATATGGAAATCTCTTCCTCTTTACTTATTTGTTCCTGAGAATATAATATTACCAAAGGCAGAAAGAAAAATGAAATAAATAATAATTTTCCGAATATCATATTGAATTATAATTCCTAATTATTATTTCAAATAGACCATTTTTTTTGTAAATATTTTATTACCTGTAACTAATCGAACGAAATATATTCCTGAAGTTAACCCCGAAGCATTAAATGTAAATTGATGCAAACCGGTATCCAATCTTCCATAAAAAAGATTTTCGATATTAGTACCTAACGCATCATATACTTCAAGTGAAATATCCATTGCTTTGTTTAAAGTAAATTGGATGTTCGTAGATGGATTAAATGGATTAGGATAATTATTTTTTAATTCACAACTAGAAGGTATAATAGATTCATCTTCGACCGCACTTGCATAAGGGGATTCGAATGCTCCTATATCAGGGGCGTTTCCCTCATAAGTAAATCCGATATCCGTCCCCGCATCAATAAGTTTACTAACTAATGATAAATGAATAAAATCTATATCAGGCAATTCTCCATTACTTTTTCTTTTACTCCTAACTCCAGTGGTATCAATAGAATAAAAATCCGCGGCTGTAATTTGTGCACCTAAGTTCCAGCTATTTGTCGTCTGTTCTACAAATGTACCGAGCTGCCCTACACTTTCATACGCCATACTATTAATTACTTTAACAGTACTAGTGGGATTAATAGCCGTAGTAATTGCGTAGTTGTAAGTGCCGTTTCTAAAAGCAGAACAATTCTGAATTAATATAGAACCCTTATTGCTGTTTTGATCGAACCCTTTGCTCTTATTATTAAACGACAAGCAGTGATTCAAAATAAAATTATGTGATAATAATTTATTATCACTGCCGCCAATCTTAAATCCATTTCCATCACTATTGGAAACGGTACTCCAATCCTTTTTGTAGCCATTAGCAAAACTCCAGCATTTTTCTAATGTTGTCGAAATACTATCTGTATCTCTTAAATATCCATCCCAACCATCATCAATATTTTGCCAGGCACGACATCCATAAAAATAATTACCGCTGCCTACATTTAATTTGGCAGCAAATCCATCGGCATCTTCATAATTATCCGGATCAGCATTATAATATGAATCACAATTAATTATTTTATTTTCAGAGGCACCACTGCTTAATTGTAAACCGGTATCTCTATTTTCATAAAAATTACACATCTCGATAATATTAAATGAACCACTGATATTCATTCCATTATCACCGGCACCTTTGAAATCAATCCCTTTAATGTGCCAGTAGTTACCTTTCAAATTAACTCCTCTATTACTGCTTCCAAATGCCATAGTGGAATAATCCAAAATCACTTTTTCGTTCATGTAAGCAAATAAAAATATTTTCGATTCTGAGATACCACTTTTCGAAATATTTATAGTTGAGGTAAGTTTATGTATTCCTTCACGAATAAATATTGTATCACCATTTTTGATCTTATTAATTGCAGAGGAAATAGTCATAAGAGGACTTTCAATCGTTCCACTATTCGAATCGTTTCCTGAAAGTGATACAAATATATTCTGTGCAAATAGTTTTATTTGAAGCAAAAGCATTAATAATAAAATATATATCTGTATTCTATTTCTTAATATCATATTTGTAACCTGCTTTATCTAGTTCAAGTGCCGCTAAAAGAAATGGAGCATAACCCTTAATATCATTCATACGTTTTGGCTCGCTGATATAATATTCAAAACTTCCGTCTCGATATGGATTACCACCTAATCCTGCGCTGCGGCATATATCAAGAAGATTAATATATCCATCGCTTTCTATTGCCGTAACATTATTCAAAATACCCTTAAAAGATTTATCAGCTTCCATTTTGAATTTTTCAGGAAGATATCCTTTATTAGCTCCCTTAATAAAAGCATAAGTAAACATGCTCGAGGCAGATGCTTCAAGATAATTCCCTTCACGATTACTTTGATCAATTATCTGATACCAAATTTTAGAATTTCCATCACGGTATTTTAATAAGGCAACACTGAGTCGATTCAATATTTCTATTAATTTAGTTCTGTCTTTGTGCTCATGCGGTAGATAATCTAGAACATCGACTAAAGCCATAGCATACCACCCCATAGCTCTACCCCAGAAATTTGGTGCTCTCCCTGTTTGTGGATCAGCCCATTTCTGCGCCTTGCTTTCATCCCAAGCATGATATAATAAACCGGTTTTTTCGTCTCTAGTTTTTTCTTCGATAAGTATAAACTGTTTTGTTATATCATCAAAATATTCCGGCTGATTAAATTCTTTGGAATACATAGCATAAAAAGGTTCTGCCATATATAATCCATCAAGCCACATCTGATCAGGATAAATCTTCTTATGCCAAAATCCTCCGCTTGCTGTTCTTGGTTGATTTTTTATTTGCTCTCTTAATCTATCCGCAGCATTTTTAAATTTTTCATCTCCGGTTTTTCTATATACATATAGAATTGCTCTTCCCGGATTTAAAAGATCAACATTAAATGCATCGTAATTATATGTATTTATTTCACCTTCATCGTTTATATATTGATCAAGATTATCTTTCATGAAATTGAAATATTTTTCGTCATCTGTATATTTGTATATTTCATAAAAAGAATAAAGCAATAATCCTTGTTCATAATTCCATTTAGTTTCGGTAAAAAGTGTATCATAAGTTACTGCCCCCGGGTGACGATAATAATATGATTCGCCAAGTCTTAAATAAAATGGTTTATTTGAAGATATCTCCGGACGAAAAATTTGTTGAATTATTTTTTTACCATTAATTTCAACATCCTTAAATGATAATCCATCAACATATCTTAAAAAATTTTCTTTTTTTACTCCATCAAATTTTGAGTTTTCTATCTGAATATTTTCGATATGAGAATTCTCTAATCCAATAAGCTCTAATGCATAATTACTTTTTTTGCTTTGGATATTTTTTACGTATATATTTTTTACCTTTGGTAAGTACCTTCCTGAAGAACCTTCTTCTGGTTCGTACAAAAGATTTACGTTTATTACGGCACTGCTTACTTCTCCAATTTTTACATCTCGCATAAAGACATTTTCTACTAATCCGCCTCTATAAGTATTAGACTTAATACGCAATGCCCTTTCCAGATTTGGACTATTCATTTCACAATTTTCTACAAATACATTCTTACATCCACCTGAAATTTCACTTCCTATTACTACCCCTCCATGACCATCTTTCATATTACAATTGCGAACTATAATATTTTCACTCGGGACATTTATTCTTCTTCCATCTTCATTCCTGCCCGATTTAATCGCTATGCAATCATCTCCTGTATCAAAAACGCAATTTTCAATTAGAACGTTTTTGCACGATTCAGGATCGATTCCATCATTATTCGGTCCATAACTGATTGCTTTAATATTTTTAATAGTAACATTTTCGCAAAGCACCGGATGTATCAGCCACATAGGAGAATTAATTATCTCCGCTCCATCTATCAATACATTAGTGCAATTATAGAATTGAATAAAATTTGGTCTTAAATATCCTCCATCTCCAAAAATTCTTTTTTCTACGTCAATACCTTCGATATTCATCTTAAAAAGTAATGGTCTTCCTCCGGGGTCTTGTTGATTAGGCATACCTTCTTTCCAACCATACTCAGGTTTTTTCTTCCATGGCCACCAATTGGTTGAATCAGCTTGACCATTTAATATTACCTTACCTGTTACCGCAAAATTTTTTTCTCCAAAAGCATAAATCAATGAAGAATAATTATAACATTCCACACCCTCCCATCTTGTAAATACTACCGGCAAGTAATCTTGAGGAACTGTACTAAATAATATTTCTGTTCCATCTTCAAAATGAAGATTAACATTGCTAAGTAACTTAATAGGTCCTTTCGAATAATATTTCCCTTTTGAACAATTACTTTTCCACCGCCATTCTTTGAGCATTCTTCAATTGCAATATTTAACTTGCCTTGAATGTTTTTTTCAAGCTCTTTTGAAGCTGCATAATTAGTAATGAGAAATTCTTTATTAGGGAAAGTTGGTACGGTATTAGAATTTAATATTTCTTCTGCGTTTTGCCACTCATCATAAACATTTTGAGATGAACAACCTAAAAGCAGAATAAATATAAAAAAACGATAGCCATATTTCAGGCTATCGTTAAAAGATTTGAAGATTGTATTGATTGTCATTTTATAAGCATCATTTTCTTTGTAATTTGGAAATCATTTGATAACAATTGATAGAAATAAACACCTGAAGGAACTAAATTACCATGAGAATCTTTTCCATTCCATAAGGCTTCATATTTACCGGCACTCTGTTCAGTATTTGAAATTAATCTATTTACTTCTTGTCCCAATGAATTATAAATCACCAAAGATATAGATGCTGCTTTTGGAATTGAATAACTTATAATTGTAGAAGGATTAAATGGATTTGGATAATTTTGTTCTAAAGCATAATCAGTAACAATAGCTTCAGATACTTTTTCAACACTTGTCAGCCAAATATGTTTTTTATCAGGGAACCAATTCAAGTCGCCTGCCGGTAATGAATTATCTGCGCCTGTGTAAGCAATGTTACTTGTTGGATAGCTTGCATCCATCGTTTGTTCATAATAAAAATATGGTTGACGATCCATATCATGAATTTTATAATCATATCCAGGTTTATCTTTTGTTTTTCCTGCTAATGTCCAATAGTATTCCATTAATTTTGTCATTAAAGCAGGAACTTTCTTTAGAGTAACATCAATTTTAGTGAATGCAGTTGCAGCACCCGAACCTAATCTCGCTTTGATATGATCTGATAGTTGATTTCCAATTTTTGCCGGTGGATGAGCAGTAAAGAAATTTTGACTTTCGGTTGATACGCTGAAATAATTCTTACTAATAGTCCATGCTGTTGTATCGTTTGGAGCAGAGAAAATCCATGGCATTTTATTATTGCCATTACCATCTAATTCTCCGGTATTACCCCATTCAACCGAACGAACAAGATCAGTTGTATCTGAACCTGCAGCAAATGCATCTACAAATAAGTTATTTGTTATAATTACTTTTTTACCAACGTTACCTAGGGAAAGTAGTCCATGAAATCCCATTCCATTAACGAAAGTATTGTGGTCAACTTTTGCATATCCTATAATGCCTGTTCCTGCTAATGGATTTGCAAAATTATAGTGACGAATAATACGATCCTGATAATTAACAAAAGTATTATTAACCAAGATTAAAGAATCGCATGAAGCTTCACGTAAATCAAGTCCTTTGCCCGCACCAAAATTTGATGAACTTAATGAACCCATATTTGCGAAGATCGAGTTTGTAACTTTAATTTTGACTGTTGCACTTCCGGTTCTGATATGTTGTCCATTGATATTTGTAAGAATACAATTATCAATAATGATTGAGGAACCAACTTGTGTAGTATTAATCAATCCACCTTGAACGTCTGCAACATAACTTGGTTCTGGTTCAAAATATCCTGCAACAGCGATATTTGTCATCTCAAGCTTTCCGCCTAATAAAACGAATAAGTTTCCGGGAGGTCTTGTAGGATTAGCACCTGTTCCGGTGGGATACTGATATATAATCGGTTTAGCCCCTTCCGGTGCCATCAAACGAATTGTACGGTTACTGGCAACATTTAAAATTTCAGTATTTAGATAAAGCCCACCATTTTCTAACTGATAGACTCTATCAGGTAATAAACCACCAGTGGCAATTGTATCTGCCTTAATCTGTACCATAAGGTACGAATCAGTTGAGCCATCATAAGGTCTCAACATTTTTACTTTTTGAGCCTGTGTAAAAGAACCAACGAATAAAAACAGGATAAGAATAATAAGACTGTTTTTTCTTAACTGCATAACACCTCCATGTTAATTGATTTCATTTAATAAACAAGAACAGATGATTTTATTTTTTATTTATAATACTAGCTTCACTCCCAAATCTACGGTCATACCATAACGCTCATTGATATTCGATATTTTATATCCGTTAACTCTATTATTAATTGAGTTCCCTTCCTTTACGTTTGTTAAATTGCTGATATTCAGCATTACCGATAGATAATCGGTAACTTGCTGCTTAAGCGCTAAGTCCAGTCTAGTAAATGGATCAACTATTAGATCCCCTCTGCCCGATGGAGTAAATGATAGGTTATATTCTGATTGATGGAATAAGGATATTCTTCCGGAAAAACCGCCAATATCATATCCGAGCGATATATTACCATAAAATTCAGGTTGATTTTCCAATTGCTGTTTTACTTGTATAGGATGCTCTTCGTATCTGTAAAATGGCACTGTTAATGGTGGTCTAAAATATTTTATTGTATCTATCTTCGCAGAAATTAAATAGGTTTCTGATCTTACTAATGATGCATTATAACTTAATACAATGTTCTTGAGTAAACCGGGTAAGAAAGAAAAATTAATTTGATGTTCGAATTCAAAACCCCATACTTTTGTCGGTCTTGGTGAATTGTAAGGAACCGTTAAAGCATAGATTCCGCTATGTAATGTCTTCCAATCTAATCCTAAGCTCTCTATCATTACATTGCCGTTTGTATTAAGTCCATTAAGCATGTGATACATATTTGTAATCTCTTTATAAAATGCCGAAATAGAGATTAAACCAATATCGTTTCCATAAAAAGATGTGTTAATTTCATAGTTCCATGCTTGTGCCGTCTTTAGGATTGGATTACCAATTATCAATTGTTTATCCGAGCCGCTATCAGAAGGACGCCAAGCGAAGTATGTATTTAATCTCATATTAAAATCAGGTCTGGCAAGCGCTTTATAAGCAGCCAATCTGATATTTAAGAAATTTGTGGCTTTGATATTCAAGTGAAAGTTTGGTAAATAAATTGTCTCTGAATAGGTAGAAGACGTATCTCTGGTATCATCACGCGGAACCGGGAAACCGCTAAAATCTACTTTTGAATATTTATTCTTATATTCATTATTCTCACTTTCCATTCTTAGTCCGGCAATAAAAGTAATATCTTGACCAATCTTTAGAATATTCATTAAATATCCGGACGTTACCGACTCACTTATATCATAATAATTTGCTCTTACTGACGGATCATTATAATACTCGAACGAAGTACCATTTTTATCTACGCCATTCTTATTTATATCATACCATTGATGCATTTTTTCTCTATTAATCAATGGGTATAAACGGTATAAATCGCTGTACATATCTCTTGATGCCGGTTCATCATCTAAAAACTCACTGAATGACAGAGTATTATTCAATGGATTCTGCTGATATCTTTTGAAGAACTCACTGAAGTATGTATTACTTAAATCCTTCGGTTGGATTGAACCATCGTCCATTAACTGATAAGGTTTCCAATAACCGAGATAGTATGGAGAGTATCTTTCCGAATTATTATTGTTTCTGCTTTTTATTCTATATTTACCGCCAATTTTAACTTCCCCTGTAATGCTATTACCAAATGAGTATTCCCTAGATGCATTTAGATATGCTGTTTTATCCTTTTCGTAATTGTTTTGATTTCTATAATATGCCTCATAAGTAGTAGCCGCAGTAAAATTGTTCTGTGCATAAGGAATTAATTTTTCGGGATTCTCTTTTAGCCGTGGAGTATTTTTCATTCCTGAGGTATTTGTAGATGGCTCTAAAAATTCCATATAAAAATCAAAGGGAAATTGTGAACGTGATTGTGCAAATGATAAACCCCACGTTACTCTAAAATCCATTAGATAATTATCGCCGGTAAGAGAACTATTAAAGGTTTCGATCTCTTGTTGTCTATCACGGAATGAATATGTTACGATTCCGCCCGTACCGCCTCCTGATGGGTAATCTCTTGTATGAGTTATATAATCTCTTTTGGTTTGGTTATAAACCGTGTTTAATTTAACTGAACCATTATCGGGAGTATTGATATCAAATAATAAACTTCCCCCTTGTCGTTTTCTTATTTCGTCCGTGAATGTCAATAAGAAATTATTTATTTCATAATCAGTCTGATTATTTATTGTCTGATCATAATCGAGATTTCTTCTTTCACTGCTTCTAATTTTATTTTCAATGTTACCGGTTACCTGCACACCTAAAAAATCGTGAAAAAATCTTTCTCCATATTTTGCAGAGAAATCATATTGAGCAGCGGAATTCATAATTTCATTATAATTGCCTTTGAGCTGGAACTCTAATTCTCTTTTGCTCGGTGCTTTTTTAGTAACAAGATTTATGCTGCCTGCTAAGGCGTCAGCATCTTTATCCGGAGTTAGTGCTTTATAAAGTTCGATTCCTGCAAGAGAGCTTTGAGAAATGGTACTTAAATCTAAGCCTCTGCTTGATGCATCGGTTGAAGCTATCTTCACTCCATCAATTGTAACATTAGTATATTGATCTCCAAGTCCGCGCAATATAACTTTATTAGCCTCACCGCCTGAACGTAATATAGAAACGCCCGGCAAACGTCCAATCGCCTCGGCTGCATTTACATCAGGTAATTCTTGAATTTTTTCTTTTGAAATGATGTTTACAATTGTGTTTGAAGTGAGCTGTTGATTTATTGCTGCTGCCTGTCCTACTGCCTGCGCTGTAATAATTACTTCTGCGCCTTCTATTACATCCGCGGCTAATTCAACATTTACGGTTTTAGTTTCATTATCCTTGATAGTAAAATCAATCTCTTTTGTTTTATATCCGATGAAAGAAACTTTTAACCTTTAATTGCCGGCAGGGATTCTATTAATTCTATACTCCCCTTCAAGATTTGTTGCACTTCCAAGTGCTGTGTTCAATAAAAAAACATTACCGCCAACTAACGTCTCATTTGTTGTTGAATCGCTTACTACACCTTTTAATACACCTTGACTATAAACTGAAGATACTGCAAACAACATGAATATTAATATTACACTATAAAGACTTTTCTTCATTGTTAACCTCGTTAAGGAAGTTTCTATTTATTGTTATTTTATATCAATACTTTTAATGAACATACACCGAAAGAAACTTTTTATATTATTTGGAATAATAGTTTACTTTATTGTTTACTTAAATGCTTACTTAATTTCTTAAAAACTATTCTTATTGTCAAGTAAATAATTTTAATGAGTCAATTTTATTTCTATCTCCTTATATGAATCTTTTATTTATTTTATACAATATTTTAAAAATTTTCATTAATCCAATTGTTAGATAAAAATTCTGCAAATTCCTTTTCCGGATTCCATCTATTATTAAATATCCAACTGCCATTTATTTCTGAAGATTCTAGAATAGGATCATATTCCTCTAAATTGTTTTTATACCAATTATAATCTTCCTCCTCTCTATGACAATTATAATAATAGTACCTTTCACCCCAATAAACCGGTTTGTTTTTTGTGGAGTCAGGATATCGTACAATATAAATAGGTGTATCAATCATATTTTTAGAAAATTTACAATCGATTAAGAAGAATTGTCCATCTCGATGGTTTCTACCTAATGGGAAATTTGGTATTCCGTCAAAACTTGAATTGCGAATTACAAACTTTTGATCTTTATTATTACTTCCATCATGCCAAAT
This sequence comes from uncultured bacterium, assembly GCA_937936675.1. GTDB lineage: Bacteria > Bacteroidota > Ignavibacteria > Ignavibacteriales > Melioribacteraceae > BRH-c32. The sequence goes on along the minus strand of CALDDL010000355.1, from coordinate 5,461 downwards.
AGCAGCAGTCTTGCTATGACTAAAAAATTCGGAATCTGTTATATAACACCAACCTCTTGGACAAACGAAATCTACCCATCCTTCAAATTTACTCTTTGTATGAAAATACATCCCATTGTCACTATTCCAAAGACTGAGTGCATCTCCTCCGTCTGATTTTATATAGCAATTTATTATACCGATTTTAGTCCCTCCACCTCTTACTGCAAATTGATGATCATGATCATCATATAAAGAACCATAATTATTATAAATAAAGAGATTAACTAAAGTTAGGTTGGTAACTGAATCAGCGATATTAATAACTGCCGAACCCCAATCTTGATCGTCATTTGTTTCGCGCCATTTCCTTCTTAATTCAGGATATATTATTGATGTATTTTCTCTGCTTTCGCCTATAAGCGTAATGAAATTTTTTCTAATAAAAATCTTTTCTTTATAAATCCCATTCTTTATAAAAATTTTCATTGGACTAGATAGAGTATCGGGAATCGAATCAATTGCAGATTGTATCGAATTAAATTTTCCTGATCCATCTAAAGCAACCACTAATTGTGAATCGTAAGGATTCTTTGTTTGTGCATAATTAGAAAGTGCAAACATGAAAATTGCAATTATTACTATATAATTAAAAGTGACTCTCATTTATTCACTTTATAGTCTGTTAGTTCAGGCTCAACAACTATTTTATTATATTCAATCTTTCCTCTTTCATTAATATTCTTAAATATCTGCTCCATAGTAATATCAATAATATCTTCTGTCGGTATATCGATAAAGCAGAAAGGGAAAGAATTATATTTTTCGTTTTTATTATAACAAAACGTAATAATTTCTAGGTCGCCGGGTATTCTTATTTTTTTCTCGGTCGCAGCTATATATACACCTAAAGCTACTTGATAGTTTGCAGTAATTATTACTTGCGGCAGATTTTTGCTTTCATTGAGTTTATTAAATTCATCATAACCAAACTTTTCGGTTAACCCACCTTCTACCACCCAATCATGATAAACAAATAATTTATGTTTCTTTATTGCTTCATTGAATCCTATTATTGATTCATGTCCGAATATTGTTGTTACAGATGCCGAGAAATACCCAAAATTCTTAAAACCGTTTTTTACTGCATAATCTATTGCCTTTGAAATTGCATTCTTATAATTAATTTCTACTGAATTTATTTTATCTAATTTCGGAATTCGGTCTATAAAAATAGTATGAACGCCTCTTCGTTTAACATTATTAAATACTTCATAATTTTTTGTTTTATCTGTTAGACAAATAATTATTCCATCGACCTTCATTGCGAGTAATGTCTTAATATTTTTTCTTTCTATATCGTCATCTTCATGTGAAATAAGAAGAATAATTTCATATTTATTTTCATAAGCAATTTTATAGATTCTCTCGATCACAGATATTAAAAAGAATTGAGATATTTTAGGAAGGACTAATCCGATAGTATTTGATTTCTTAGCGGATAAATTTCTAGCCATAATATTTGGTGTATAACCAAGCTTATCGGCAGTTTTCTTAACTAACTCAGTAGTCTCATAAGAAATATCAGGGAGACCCCTAGTGCCTTAGATACAGTAACCTGTGAAACATTGAGTCTTAATGCAATATCCCTAAGAGTTATTGCTTTGGTTTTCATTATCATGGTATAAACGCTTACGTTAAAAATGAACAATTACTTTATTGTTTACTTTAATCTTTACGTAATTTGCTAAATTATTTATTTATAGTCAAGATAATTCTTCTTTATTATCCTATTTGTAATTTATTGATAAAATTTGATCTGTTTTATAAGCGAAATTTAATATCTACTGATTATGGTGATAAATGCTTTATCATAACTATAACCCACCGCTGCACAAATATTGCCGTCTGTATGAGACCCCGTGAAAGTTATCTTTTTTTGATAATCTCCAAATATAGTTTTGTATTTAATTCCATTGAAATGTATAAATCCGAACTCCGAATACATTGAATTACCTAAATAATAGATATCATTACCTTTTCGCATCTCTATCTGTTTAATTTCTACATCTCTTGTTTTTCGTGGCAAGGTTTTTTGTATTACAGTCTCTTGAGTCAATAAATCATAATACCATATTTTAGTACCGGTGTAGTCAGTAAACCCTAAATATAATTTATCGTTATAATATTTTATATCGGCGGATTTCAATGAGGGAATATTTTTACTCTCATCATAAATTATTTTTGCGCTCTCATCTTTTAACTCCACAATTATAAAACCACTATTATTCTTTTTTGCGATTGCATACCCTGTCCCTGAATATTTATTGCCAGTTATTTCATAAAAATTCCATATAGGATCAAAGTTAATCCTTTTCCATATTTTGCCGTTATAATGGACTAAGGAACCCATCGCTCCAATACCCCAAATATTATTTTCATAAGTTCCCCATAATTTATAGATTATAAAACGATCATCCGAATCAAAATCTCCCATCTTATAAGTTATGATATGCCGATTCTCATATTTATATAATCTCCCATAAGCAAAAAATATATTACTAGTATCGGCTGCCCAAACTCCGACTAATACGCGATTAAATATATAGGGATATTGCGGGAACCACTTTTTCCCATCCCACCTCATTATATTGATAGTTCCATATTCTGAATTTAGATATCCAACCGCCCATATATTTTTTTCGTCAAACACCCACACATCTTCAAATTTATTTAAAGTGCTATTATTGCCGAATTCTGTTGTCTTAAATCGAAAATTTTGGCTAGTAGTATCCGGAGAAAATGAATTTTTATTATCAGGCTCTGTCGTGCAGAATGATAATTGAGTGATTAGTATCAGAAAAAATATTGATATAATATTTTTCATTGTTTGCCTAATAATAAAATGTATTATGAATTATGATAAGGAAAAGGAAGGCTTTGAACTTGTATCTAATTAATTCCATAAACAAATACTCCATCGCAATGACACAATCATTAGAATTTCTTAAAACCAAAAAAGTTAAAATCAATTTTGAGTCAATAATACTTTTAGGTCTTAATAAAGTCAAGCCCCTAATTTTGGTATTGCTTTAGTGTAGTTAGAAATATTACTTTAGTAGGATCATCTTTTTTACTGCTCTATAATTGCCTGCTTCAAGTTTATAGAAATAGATTCCGCTCGAAACCGAATTACCAAACGTATCATTCCCATTCCATGAAATTTTATAGTTCCCTGCCTTTTGAAAGGTATCAGATAATCTATTTACAAGCTGCCCGAGTGAATTGTATATCTCAAGTTTTACATTTTCCTCTTTTGGTATATCGTAGCTAATAGTTGTTATCGGATTAAATGGATTCGGATAGTTCTGATTTAATTTGAATTCAACAGGGAGTGCAATATTTTCTTCCACCGAAGTGGTAGAATCAGGCACAAATCCGATTGCATCAAGCCCTGCTTTAATTTCAGGGATTGACATAAAATTATTCCAAAGTAATTGCGAACGGTAATTCTCAATCATAACAATTATCGGTCCCTGATCTATCGCTAACCAGCCATCTGAAAACCATTGACCGCTGATATTGATCTGTCTAAAAGTTAAATTAAATGCATCCTTAAAACCATATTCGCCCCATAATTTTTCATTGCCGTTCGGATCAAAGGCATAGTTTCTATAAAATGCCTTTAATGCAGCAATAGATTCATCCGGAGTATATGGCATTGAAGAAAGTGCTGCTGTTGGTGCAATAGTTCCATTATCATTTCCCGGTTCATGAGCCAAGTATCCCTGCCCGGGAATTGAATAGCTTGCAGTCAATCCCCATATTTCATTGCTATATCCTGTTCTGTTATTAGGATTTAATACACTGAATGAATGGTTTGCAAGTGATTGATTTTTATTATGTGTAAAATAATTTATCCAATTTCCATTTACTTGATGCTTAATATTTCTCGGATCGAATCCCAGAAAAGAATAATGAGTGAAAAATAATGGGCCACCATATCCTCTCCCTAAAATCAAAGGAATACCATTGACAGTTCTTTCATTATAGAAATTATTCGGATCGCCGCCCCAACCCGAAGAAACATAAAAAGGATGAATTCCATAATTTGGATTTACACTCATTTTATATCGTGCAGCGGCTAATAGATAAGGCATCAAAGTTTCGTTCCACCCTTTCAATGCCATATTCATCGAGAATTGATTTTGAAGAGACCAATGCCAAGTAAGCCAATTTTGACCCACCTGCTTATACCAACTCCATTCCACCGTATCCCAAATCTGAGTAATTTTTTCCCTTAAAGAGATTTCTGTTTCTGTATTGGAATTGAAATATGACCGTACAGTTAAAAGACCCTGAATCAAAAAAGAACTCTCTACAAGATCACCACCATCGTCTTTTGTGGAAAACGGGATTACTTTCCCTGTCGAACCATTTATCCAATGAGGATAAACTCCATGAAAACGATCCGCTTTATTCAATAAGAAATCTGCAATCTTTAAAATCCGCTCTGCACCCTCTTCTCTAGTAATAAATCCTCTCTCGATTCCGACTGGTATCGCCATTATACCAAATCCGCTTCCGCCTATAGTAGCTGTTCTATCACCGTTATTCGGATGATACCTTTCTCTCATAAGTCCCGAAACGGGATCGGCATAATTCCAGAAATATCTAAATACCGCCCTTTGAATCATATCAAGGAAATCATTCTCGCTCATCTGTTTTGAGGATAAGAAAAGTTCATCGCTTAATGGAGATTCGTTTCCGCTTTGATCAATTGCAGAAACTTTATAAATATAATTTGCACCATTCCCTACATAAACAGAAAAATAGTTTTTCTCCTTCGGTTGTAGTTTTTGGAAGGTAAAAGTATCGCCCACTTTCTTATAAATTCTATAACCCGATAGATCACTCTCATTATTATTTACCCATACGATATCAGAATGCAATTCATAATTAATCGTTTTTACATTCTGCGGAGTCGAAGGCGGAGTTTTATCCTGTGCACAATTGACTGCAATAAATAGAAAAAGCAGTACTATTACTTTAATATTTTTCATCATCCTCAATATTTTATTATCACTTCTGCCGGAAATTTATTTATATGGATCGAACTTTCATCAAATCCCTTCGTTGCCTTGCCATCAATCATAACTGTAATCGGCATTTTTTTCTCATTAAAATTCTTAATTATTATTCCCCCATTTGGCTTATTCATTTCTCCCCAAATTTTTATCCTATATGAATCCCCCTCTTTCTTTACAGAATAAGAGAGCGTTCCATAATTATTATACAAATCTTCTATCGAAATTCCTCTATCATAATCAATCCATTCTTTTTTTAATCCGGCTCCGATTACGAGAGATGAATCATATTCATTTTCATAAATGAAAAGAGCACGAGCAGCATTAATAAAATCGGAACCGACCCATGTATGAGGCATATCTCCAATAAAACGGGGTGTACGATAATCTTTCCA
>CALDDL010000354.1 GCA_937936675.1 uncultured bacterium | reverse complement strand
TGCGAGCACACCTATGAACATCCAATTAGCAGGATTATCTTCATTTCCAATAAGCCCCACCGCTAAATTGCTCCAAACCAAAAAAAGTGCAGTAGCAATTGCCAACCCCACTGCTGATCTATAAATAATATTACTCATCTTTCTGGCAATCAATCGGTAAGTTACCCCTGAACTAAAGAAAAGAATCCATGCGGCTATGAAATCGAACAAGTCCCATTTCATATCTTCAAGCGTGAACTTTGCCACTAAAGGAATTATAAGCAATAAAGCGGATATGATTGCAACGCTTAGGACATTCTGGAATACGGATTCCGGCTTTTTGATAATTTTGAATAATTTACTTAACAAATTCATGTTTATTTCCTCAATTCTTATTAAATTTTTTAAAATATTTTCGGATATTATTTGTGAGCATTATTTAATATTTCTAATGCCATTAATACCGGATAAATAAGCCCGGCAATTAGAAATAAAACAATAATTGGTCTATTGATATTTTGCCATTTGTAGTTTTTATGTTTTATTGCATTCCAAGCGTGATTAGCCCCTGAAAAAAAGAAAAAGAAAATAAATGCGAATAGAATAGTTAGTTCTGCCTTGATACCCCAATTACTAAAATAAACAATAAGTGCTATTACAGCATAAGATAATAATGCAATTGCGGATTGACGCTGATAATTACTTCCACTCTCATAACCCTTGATTTCTGCTGATTGTTTCGCAAAAAATATTCCCTCTAAGCCCGATAACCCTGCAATAGCTACAATAATAACAGGGACCATGAAGTGCAATTGGGGGATAGGATCATAACCTTCAGCAAAACCAATAGTGTAACCCCAGTAAAATGCTATACAGACCGAAAGTATTCTTGTAATATCTAATATTTGCAGAATCATTCTAGACCTCTTGTGAAAAAAATCTTATTTAAATATACGGTACAATAATCAATAAAAAATGTTCCCAAACTTAGGAGGAGCATATAAGATGACATTAGTAATACAAAGATATTTCATCTGCTCGATCATTTTATGTGGAAGTTCCATGATAACAAATCTTTCCTTTGTTGTAGAAGCTGCATACTATTTTTTACTTTAAAAGATTTTCTTCCAACCATAAAAATGCTGCTTTTTGCATATCTAGATTAAAAGTATGATTAGTGTCCCAAAGTTTTGTGTAAAGGCTTGTCTCCGCATCTTGAGATTTCCAGATTCTTTTCATTTTTTGATATGCATGTTCAACCGAGTTAATCGGGAAAAGATGATCATTTAACCCATTAATAAAAAACATCGGCTTAGGACACGCAATGCCTGCTATATCTGGATAATCAAGGAAATTAAAAATGTTTGGATGTATCATCGAATATGCAGAATAACCACGAATCATATTATTACCCGGAACAATCAGCTCTTTAATAGATGACATCCAACAGATTGCGACACCCGCTTTAATATGTTCTGACATTGCGGCAATTTGCCATGTACGGAATGCTCCCATAGACCATCCAATTGCGCCGATTTTGGATGTGTCAATATCAGGTTGCATTGATAGGAACTCTGCCGCACGCATATCCTCGTACGCAATAATACCGGCAAAGGATGCGCCAAGATTCAGGAAGACGCTTGATAAAGACTGTTGACCTTCATAACCTCCTCCACCTCTATCACCCCAATTGAAAGCATCGGTAATGAAACAGATATACCCTCTTTTGGCAAGTTCATCTCCTACATATTCCCCGCCATAATTTTCATCTACCCATTCCTGCGAAGATAGAATAATTTTATTTGTTACATTAAATGGACGAACCATTTTTTCTTTACCAATATCAAATCTACCACCATGATCGTGCAATAAAAGCATTGCCGGAAAAGGACCTTCACCCTTTGGAACTAATAAATATGATAGTACCCTGCTGTCAGTTGAGATATTTAATACTATTCGTCTCGCAACATAAGTTCCTCTATCTTCTTCGCCGATAATTACCGGATTAAATGGAACTGCCGGTGGGTTATATAATAAATTTTCTTTTACTTTACTTCTAGCTATTTTTCTCCATTCAGAAAAATTATTATAATTCCCCGAAAGCCATGATAACGGGAAAGTTAGTCTATCAGAAATGTTTTTATAAAATACCGGCAAATTATTATCAACGCCTGAAGTTTGATAAATAGAATCATTTCTAACTGGTGAATCCTTTTTAAAATCTTTATCCTGAGCTTTTGTTGAGCTTAGCAACATAATAATGATGAACAAGAAATTAGAAAACCTTAGAAATAATCTTATTAACATTTTTTGCCTTTTTAATAATGATAGTTTTGTGCCACTTCACTGCTAACAAAAGTTATAAAAATTGCTTTAGTAACGTTTATAATAAAAAATATTATTCCGGAAATTTAATATTTGGATACAATATTTTTATTAAATCGTGATCCGGAAAAGCATGATATTCAACGATATCCTTTCCATACTCCCAGAATCTACCGACCTCTGTATCTTTGTAGTAACTTAATATTTTATATAATTATTTCAATGCGAAAAGATTTTCTTTATCTGTTCGATATTCTTTTTATTGACTAGAACGAGCACAGTATCGCCAGTTTCTAATACTGTCTCCCCTATTGGTATTATACTCGTTTCATCCCGCCAGATAAGTATGATCCTGCTGTCATGAGGGAAATCAAGTTCTACGATCTGCCTGCCTTTCATATCAGAATTGTATGGTATAATAAATTCCAATAGATCCGTATCGAGACTTGTAGTAGCGTTAAATTCTATCGGAAGTTCTGGTTTCTTTTTTTCTTCCTGACTTAATTTTAAAAATTTCGCCACTGGATTAATCGTCCACCCTTGCAATACGGTTGATAATACAACAATGAAAAAGACTACATCAAATATTATATCGGCTTTTTCAATCCCTGCAAGAAGCGGGAATGTTGCTAGTATAATTGGTACTGCCGCCCTTAATCCTACCCATGAAATAAATATTTTCTCTTTCCAATTATATTTGAATGGAATGAGGGCTATAAATACACTGATCGGACGAGCAACAAACATTAATGCAGCTCCGATTAGTAATCCAAGTCCCATAACTTCAATTAAACTAGATGGATAAATTAATAGACCTAGCGTTAAAAACATTGCTATCTGTCCGAGAACGGCAAGTCCGTCAAAAAATCTAATAGAACTTTTTTTATGAATAAAGGTCGAATTTCCTATTACAATTCCGCCGATATATAAAGCAAGAAATCCACTACCACCAATTAATGTAGTAAGAGAATAGAGGGTTATACATACGGCTATTGAAAACACAGGATAGATTCCTTCGTAAGCAAATTTAAGTCGATTGACTGAATAGACCATTGCCTTACCAATAATCAATCCGGTTGCCGCTCCGATACTCATTTGCATAAAGAACATTCCAATTATCGATAAAAATGATTTTTCCGGCATTAAAATTAATTCCAATGTACTTATCGTAAGGAATATTGCCATCGGATCATTACTCCCAGATTCCAATTCAAGGAGTGGCTTAATGCTCCCTTTCAAACCAATACGTCTTTGCCTAAGTATCGAAAATACTGCCGATGCATCAGTAGATGAAATTATTGCACCGATCAAAAAACTCCATAAAAACGAGACATCTAAGATAAAATGAATGATCACACCAACAATTAATGCGGTTAAAAATACACCTAATGTGGCAAGCGTTAATGAGGGAAGAATAGCTTTTTTGCCTGTTGACCAATTAGTTTCTAATCCGCCGGAAAATAAAATAAATACTAGTGCGATAGTTCCAATCGATTGAGCGAGAGCGGGATCATTAAAATAAATATTTCCGATACCTTCCGAACCAGCGAGCATTCCTACACCGATAAAAAGTAGAAGAGTAGGTACTCCAATATTATCTAATATTTTAGCAAGTAAAATACTTGTTAATAATAGTATTCCGATTATCAGTAATAGATAGTCTAATGAGAGCATTTAGTATTCTTGATTAACTTTATGGAAATATACAAAATTAGATAACTATTGACTTCATCTAATTCCAAGTTTTTTTATTTTGCTTTGCAAAGTAGTCGGCTTTATTTTGAGCAAAGCAGCCGCTCCTGAATCTCCATAGATTCTTCCATCCGCTAATTCTAAAGCCGTGAGTATTATTTTCTTTGTTTCTTCTTCAAATGAATTTATTGAATTCGATCCTGTATTAATCGATTTTAGATTTTCACTTTTTTCAAAAACTAAATGAATCGGTTTTATAAAACCATCTTTGGCAAGTATCGCACTCCTTTCGAGTGTATTTTGGAGCTCTCTTACATTTCCGCTCCAATAATTCCCTTCTAAAATTTTTATTGCTTCGTCTGATAAGAACAATCTTTTATTAAATTTTTTTGATAGCTTCTCTAAGAAATAATTTGATAATAAAAAAATATCTCCTTTTCTTTCCCTTAAAGGGGGAAGAGTAATTGGGAATACATTCAATCGATAAAACAGGTCTTCCCTGAATTTTTTCTCTTTTACTTTTTCTTCGAGATTAACGTTAGTAGCTGCTATAATTCTCACCTCGGAATGAAAAGTTTTTTCACTTCCGAGCCGTTCGAATGTTCCCTCCTGAATTGCTCTCAATAGTTTTGGTTGAATCTCATAAGGGAGGTCTCCCACTTCATCTAATAAAAGAGTGCCTCCATCGGCAAGTTCAAACCTTCCTCTCCTTGAAGTTGCCGCTCCCGTAAAAGCTCCCTTCTCATGTCCAAATAGTTCGCTTTCGGCTAAGTTATTATTAAGTGCAGAACAGTTTAGTGCGATAAATGGTTTTTTAGATAAATTAGAAAGTGAATGAATTGCTTTAGCCACCTGTTCTTTCCCTGTGCCTGTTTCTCCTAAAATTAGTACGTGAGAATTTGTTGGAGCAACTAGTTTAATTTTATCTATCACTTGCATCCATGGATAAGACTTACCAATTAATCCTTCAATCGTATCTCCGATATCTGAAAGCAAAGAAGTTCGCTCATAAAGGAGCGTTTCTTTTTCATTAGCCAGGTTTTCGTTTTCGATGGTCTGAAGCAATGCTAGGGAAATCAGTTTAGAAAGTGTTTGTGCTATGCTAACTCTCTGAGGGGTAAAAATATCGCACTGCCTATGATCCAAAGTCATCAGTCCAAGAATTTTATTATTAATTTTAAGAGGAGCTAACATACATGAATGACCCATCGGAAGATCAAGAACATCTTCATAAGTATCATGATGATTCTCATCTGCCGTTTCTTCCACTAATTTAACTTCACCGAGTCTCAATACTTCTTGAAGATCGGGACGATTCGCTAATCCGATTTGATATTTCTCAATTTCTCTATTTACAAGTGGTCCCTTTGCATATCTAACCTTAAGACAATTATCTTTTTCCCTGCTTAGTATAACTGCAAGTTCATAAGGGATAATCTCGTTTATTGCTTCAAGAACTATATCCATCGTTCTTTTTGGAGTTAGTCTGAAATTCGATTCATCAAAAATATTATTATGCATTTCTCCACCGATATTACGTTTATAACTATATTTAGTTATATATATAACGAAATTTCGTGATTTTATCAATTTATTTTTGCATATAACAACTTAAGTTGTTATATTAAAACAACTTAACGAAATTAATTTATTTGGTACGCTCTTTGCATATCTATTAGTAAACATAATTAAAAGGAGAATCGTTATGAAAACTCAACTTAAATCAGAAGTAAAAAACGAAATTGCTGAATTATTGAAACCAATATTAGCAGATGAGCAGGTTTTATACGTAAAAGTAAGAAATTATCACTGGAACATTACAGGCAGTCAATTCTTTGCGCTCCACGTGAAATTCGAAGAATTATATACCGAATTAGCTTTAGATGTGGATGAAATCGCTGAGAAAATTCGTGCTCTTGGAGTATTTGCTCCAGGCTCAATGAATGAATTCCTTAAACTTTCCGGTATAACAGAAGAAAAAGAAAATAACTATCCTGATCAATATCAGATGACTGAAAATATTGCAAACGATTATGAATTTTTAACAGTAAGAATTAAGGATGCAGGCTCTAAAGTACAGGACCTTGGAGATGAAGTAACTGCCGGTCAGCTTTATTCTCTTGCAGAAAAATATGATAAACATGTTTGGATGCTCAAATCTATGGTACAGAAGTAACCATAAAAGTAAATAGCTTTTCAGAATTATCAAAAACCGCCATGATATTATCTATGGCGGTTTTTTTTATTTTATAAATTCTGAAGGATTTTTACCAAATTCTTCGGTGAAACATTTAGAAAAATAAGAAATACTATTAAACCCGCTCTCAAATGCAGTTTCCGAAACGTTTTTACCTTCTTCGGTAATTAATTTTAATGCTTTTTGTAATCTGAAATAACGTATAAATTCATTTGGAGATTTATTTAGCAAAGCACCGGTCTTTCTTCGAAGTGTTGATGAACTGTATCCTAGATCCCCTCCTAATTTTTCGACATCATAATTTGGATCGGAATAATTTTCTTCTAATTTATCTATAATCCTTGATATCAATTCTTTATCATGTTTCGTTAGTCCTTTGTAATCTGATATGTGAATAAACTCTTTATCATTTATCTCTGATAATAGTTTTTTCTGAAGTTTTTCTCTTAATCCTATGAGGTTTGTAATTCGCGCAATTAGCTCGTTTGAATTAAAGGGTTTTACAAGATAATCATCTGCCCCAATTTCTAATCCTTCGATCTTATTTTCAATTGCGGCTTTTGCGGTAAGCAATATTACAGGTATATGACTTGTTATCGGTTCAGATTTAATTTCCTTACAAAGTTGATAACCGTCTTTCATTGGCATCATAACATCACTAATAATTATATCAGGAATTTTTTCTATAGCCTCTTTTATTCCTTCTTCTCCGTTTACAGATTCAATTATATTAAATCGAGGAGACAATACTTCAATAATAAACTTTCGCATATCAGCATTATCTTCAACTAATAAAACAACGGGTTTATTTTCGTAATCAATTTTATTTGCAATTATTTTTGAATCATTATCAATATTCAAGACTACAAATTCATTTTCAGATATCTTTCCATCTCCTATTTCAGAATCTATATATAATGAATCATCGATAGGAATTGATACTATAAAAATTGTTTTAAACTCAGGAGAGGAAGTTAACTCAATTTTTCCATGATGAATTTCCACTAGTTCTTTGGTGAGTGCAAGACCGATTCCGCTTCCCTCATGTTCCCGCGTTTTGCTCGAATCCACTTGATAAAATCGATCGAATATACGTTCCTTATTCTCCTCTTCTATCCCTATTCCGGTATCAGAAATTTTTATTTTAATATTTTCTATATCTGAGATTAATTCACAATTTACTTTTCCTCCCTTTGGAGTAAATTTTAATGCATTTGAAATAAGATTGTTAATTATCTTTTGAATTTTATCAGGATCAAAGGATATAATTAATGAATCAACATCCGAATATACGTTATAATCAATTTCTCTTACCATTGCAAGGGAATCGAATGATGCAGCAGTGCCTTTGAAAAAAGGGACAAAATCTTTCCTTATTATCGAAAGTTTCATGCTGCCTGATTCTAATTTCGATAAGTCTAATAACTGATTAATTAATTGCAGTAATTGTTTAGAATTTCTTTGAACCATCTCCAAAGTTTGTTTCGTTCTAAAATCTGCGGTCTTAGAAATTAGTTTTTCCACCGGTTCCAATATTAATGTAAGCGGAGTTCTGAATTCATGCGAAATATTTGCAAAGAAATTTGATTTAACACGGTCAGTCTCTTTTAATTTGTCTGCTTCTAGCTTCTGAATTCTCAAATCGTTCTTTAGACTGATTTTATTTAATTCAAATCTGCGCGCTGATAAATAAAGAGAAACGAATATAAGTCCATATAATATATATGCCCACCAAGTCCTATACCATGGCGGATTAATAATTAATGATAATTCAAGCGGTTTTTTATTCCACTCACCATTATTATAACCAATCACTTTAAAAGTATATTCACCCGGATCAAGGTTTGTGTATGTAACCTCATTTTTATTTCCCGCATCTATCCAATTTTTATCAAAGCCTTCCATTTTATATTTGTATCTGTTTTCAAATGGATTCTTAAAATTTAGCATTGAATAGACAATCGTAAAAACATTTTGCTCGTAATCTATCTCTATTTTATTGGTATAAGTATATAGTTTTCCGCTATCATTCCTTTTATTAAAAATTTTTATTTCGCTTAACCGGACTTCGGAAAGATTTTCGTCAACCACTATTTTGTATGGATTAAAAAAGATTATTCCATTATTACTCCCTAAAAATATTTCCTTCTTATCCGAAATAGTAAAAGAATTTCTGAAATAATTATTACTTGGTAATCCATCTTCTTTAGTGAAATTAATAAATCGTTTATCTTTCTTATCAAATAAGGTGAGACCTTTTTCAGTGCCTAGCCAAAACTTCCCATTGTTTAAACAGATTATAGAGTTTATTTTATTTGAAGGAAGGCCGTCCTCGATTGTATATTTTCCGAATTTTTTTGTTTTTGGATTGTAATATTTTAATCCTTCGATAAGAGAACCGAGCCAAATAATTCCATCATTGTCTTCTGTAATAGTCCAATATTGATTACTAATTGGAAATTTTTCATTCATATCTTCATAATATGTCCAGCGTTTTAAGTTTTTATCAAAACTAAATAATCCCCACCATGTAAGAACCCATAGTTTATCATTACCGTAAGGAATTATCCCGGTTATTGATGGATATGGAATTACAAAAGTGTAAGGCGGTTCCACTTTATAATGCTCTTCAATGCCGGAGGCTTTATTATATTTAACTAAAATATCACCTATTCCATACCAAAGAGATTCGTCATTGTCTTCGAAAATAGAATATACTGCGGTATTTTGATTGTCTTTATACTTATTTTCTATTCTTTTGTAACTGTTATCTCTTGGATTGAATTGAATTAAACCATCTCCCGAACCAAGCCATAAATCTCCTTTGCTCCCATAGAAAATTTTATTAATATGATTCGAAGCGTTGTTTAGTTGATCTTTTTCAGTAAAACTAAAATTAGTTAATGAAGAATTTGATTTATTAAAAAAATAGAGACCTCTGCCATTTGTCCCAAGCCATAAATTCCCGTTTGATTGAGTAAGAATTGATGAAACAGGTCCAAGTCCGCTTAAGTTCTTATCAATTGTTTTTGAAAAAAGTGAATGGAATTCGGGATTATTTTTTCTTACTATTTTTATTCCTTCGTGAGCGGTCGGGATCCAAAGTGCTCCTTCCTTATCTTTCAATAAACTTACCAGAGCATTCATTTCAAAATCAAAATAAATTTCTTTTCCCAATTTAAGTGGTAATAATTCTCTAGTCTTTATATCAAATCGAAAAATTCCGTTATTTTCTGAAAAAAGCCATAATTTCCCTTTTTCAAATTCAATAGCACTTTGCCACATATATGGAAATTTTAAATTTAGCATTGCGGTTTTTATTCGAAATGTTTCACGATCAATAAAAATAAATGCCCCCTTACTTGTTAATGCAATCACTTCTTTTTCTGGACTGTTTTCCCAAATAAATTCAATTGAATTATTGTTCTTAAATTCTGAATTTAATTCTGATGGAATAATATTATCGAATTTGCCGGTTCTTGAATCAAAAATGCTAATTCCATTAGATGTTGCAATCCATAAGCGACCATCTGAAAATTCATCTATTTTATTCAACTCGGAAGATGCAAGTCCATTACGCATAATCTTATTGGCAATTAGTCTCTGAATTTTTTCTTCTTCGGAGATTGAAAAATTTAATACTTGTATCCCCCAAAAATCAGGATAATCCGGAGGAGTCAGATTCCAACGATTGTAAGAATGATCATTATCAGTTACATAATTAAGTTTATATTCGCCGGCTTCTAATTCTATTACATCATAACATATTCTGTTTTTATCGCTGCCTCCTGCATTTTTGCTTTTTGCCCATTCCATATTCCAGATAATTTTACCTGCTAAATTTGTAATAGTGCCATAATCGAAAATATCTCCATTAGGCAACTCTCCTTCAGAAACAACAATCACTTTTTTCTTTTTTTTGATAACGAACGGTTTAGATATTTTGGAATTATCCCGGACTCTAATAGCTTCAGCTATTATATTCCCCTTCTCTCTTAGATTTATAACATAATTAATCATTTCGGGATTATAGGTGGGACCGCCGGCAAAGTAATTTTTAAAATTATCTTCCTCGTAACTATATTTTGAAAATGCAAATGGAGAAGCAATCCATAATTCATTATTCTTATCAATAAAAATATCTTTAACAACAATATGCGGAAAACTATTTTTATCATTAAAAATTATATTATATCGTTTGAATATTCCCGTGGAAGGGTCTAATCTGTTTAAACCACCGCCAACAGTACCTACCCATATATAACCATGTGAATCTTCAATTATTTTATTTACATAATTATTAGAGAGCGAATTGGGGTTACTTGATTTTTCTCTGTAATTAATAAAATTAATTCCGTCATATCTTTGCAGCCCCGCATTGCTGCCAATCCATATAAACCCACGGCTATCTTGATATACACAACTAACGGTATTATTAATTAAACCATCTTCTGTGGTTATTTGATTAATTTTATAATTGCTCTGCGAAAAAATTATTCCCGAAAGCAATAGAATCGGTAATATCAGAAATTTTATTGATCTAGACATAATTTTTGGTATTGAGAAACTACAATTTAATAAAGATTACGGTTTATATCTATTTTCTATTCATTTAATTATAAATTGATTATTTCTATGAATTATTTAATTTTTTTTAGCAGAATAAATTAATTATACTTAGATTGATTGTCTGATTAAAATAAAAGGAGAAGTATGATACCAACAAAAGGATATGCAGCAAAATCTGCAACAACACCATTAGAACCTTGGAATTTTGAGAGAAGAGAAGTAGGACCTAAAGATGTCCATATAAAAATACTTTATTGTGGAGTTTGCCATTCAGATATTCATTTCGCGCGCAGCGAATGGTTTCCTACTAATTATCCATTAGTTCCCGGTCATGAAATTGTCGGCAAAGTATTAGAAGTAGGTAATGATGTTACAAAATATGCTGTGGGCGATACTGTCGGAGTCGGTTGTCTTGTTGATTCATGTCATTCATGTCCAAGCTGCGAGGCAGGTCAGGAACAATTTTGCGCCGAGGGTATGATTGGTACTTATGGCTCTCAAGAAAGAGGAAAAGAGACTTTCACTCAAGGTGGTTATTCAGATCAAATCGTAGTTGATGAACATTTTGTTTTACGCATTCCCGAAAACCTCCCTTTAGATAAAGTAGCTCCGCTTCTTTGTGCAGGAATTACAACTTATTCACCAATTATGAGATGGAGAATTGGCGAAGGTGATAAAGTGGCAGTTCTTGGTCTTGGCGGTTTAGGTCACATGGCCGTAAAGATTGCTTCTTCCTTAGGTGCCGAAGTTACAATGCTTAGCACATCACCGGAAAAAGAAAAAGATGCTAAAAAATTAGGTGCAGCTAATTTTGTTCTTACAACGGACGAAGAACAATTCAATAAATACACTGGTTATTTTAATTTTATAATTAATACCGTTTCTGCTCAGCATGATTATAATAAATATATGCAGCTTCTTGGTGTAAATGGTGTTATGGTTTGTCTCGGAGTTCCTCCCGTTCCAACTCCCGTTCATGCAATGAGTCTTGTTATGGGAAATAAAACCATTCAAGGTTCATTGATTGGCGGGTTAGAAGAAACTCAAGAAATGCTCGATTACTGCGGTCTTAATAATATTACCGCCGATGTGGAAATTATTCCGATCGATAAAATTAATGAAGCATTTGATAAAACTATTGCCGGAGATGTTCATTATCGTTTTGTAATTGATATGGCAACTTTGAAATAATTAATAATAGAGATGAATACTATGAGTAAAAAATATTTTTTATTTTTTTCTGTGGTTATTTTATTAGGTTCTTTTACCGCCTGCGGGCAGAAGAAAGAAGCAAAAATCGATTATCATACTAAAACTTTCAAAAAGTTATACGAAGCGGATAGTATGCGTGCGGTGGATTTTAATATTGAGATTATAGTTTTAGATAATGCACCTACACCTGCGGCAAAAGATTCGATTAATAAATATCTTTCTCAAATCTACAATGCACCTATTATGGGAGAATATAAGGTTAATAGCATAGAAGAATTATATGATTCTACCTTAAGTGATTTCAAACGTGAAGTCCCCGGATCAATCGAAATGGGTTATCCATTTAATGTAGCTCTTGATAGAAAAATTAATGTGGCAATGAATGAGAATAATCTTTTTACATTTGTTGTTAATCAATATCAATTTACAGGCGGTGCTCATGGTATGACCTATCTTATTAATTATAATTTCGATGCCACTACCGGCAAACAAATTACTTTGAATGAAATATTTAATCCAGGCTATAAAGAAATATTGAGGCAGCGTGCAGAGAAATATTTTCGGTTGAAAAATAATTTGGAACCGAATGACAATTTAGAAGATGCAGGTTTCTGGTTCGAGAATAATAGATTCTCATTAAATGAGAATTTTCTCCTCGAGAAGGATTCACTATCATTTATGTATAATCAATATGAAATTGCCCCTTATGCATTCGGCCAATTTGAAATCAAAATTCCTTACAGTGATATAGAAAATATTATTAATAAAGATGGAGCTTTGAAATTCGTCTTTGAAAAATAATAATAACCAGTTCTCATTTACTCCAATCGGATATATTAAATCAGATTTTAAACACCGGTACGAGACTCCCCGTCAGGGGGTTCTCGCAGGTGATTCTATCTCCTATATCAACTTAGAATCGGGAAATAATTTTCAACAAGCAATTAAAGAACTTGAAGGATTCGATAGAATCTGGGTTATATATATTTTTCATTTAAATGAAAATTGGAAAACTATGGTAAATCCACCTCGCCATTTGGATAAGAAAGTTGGAGTTTTTGCTTCTCGCTCTCCTCATCGACCTAATCCTATCGGAATAAGCTGTGTAAAACTCGAAAGGATTAGCGGACTAAAAATTTTCATTAGCGAATCTGATATATTAGATGGCTCTCCGGTGCTGGATATTAAACCATATCTCCCCTATTCCGATTCATTTCCATATTCATCAACAGGATGGGTTAAAACTGACATTGGTGATAAATATGAAGTGATATTTTCTTCGTGTGCCGCAAAAGCATGTGATTGGTTAGAGAAAAATGCCGAAATAAAACTTATGAATTTCGCTCGGCTTCAATTGGAATTTAAGCCCGATGATAATTCTCGCAAACGAGTATCGAAATTAGGAGATGTATTTGAACTAGCCTACAGGACTTGGCGAATTGATTATTCAGTAGATAAACTCAAGTCGATAGTTACCATTAATCGAATCCGCAGCGGATATACTTCAGAAGAACTCTCCTCCCCTGAAGATAAATACGAAGACAAAGAGCTACATAGAAAGTTCAATAAAGATGAATCTCTCAATCCGAGTTTTTGAATAATTAAAAATGTGAAGTTTGAAAAAACGCTCAACTAAAGCGTTTTTACAAATTTGCATATTTAGAAAATTTGAAATTATATTTACTCTGAATAAAAATCATTAATAAGACAAAAGGTATTAAGATGAAATCAATAAATCCATATCTAAACTTTCCGGGAAATACAGAAGAAGCATTTAATTTTTATAAAAAAATCTTTGGTGGTGATTTTATAGGAGATATTTTCCGTTTTAAAGATACACCCGAAGCAGAAAAAATGAGCGGCGAAGATAAGGAAAAAATTATGCACATTGCTTTAAAAATGGGTAAATCCAATATGATAATGGCAACAGATGCATTAGAATCCATGGGATTCAATGTTTCCTTCGGAAATAACTTCTATATTTCTATAGATGCCGATAGCATATCCGAAGCAGATCAACTCTTTGAGGGTCTTGCTGATGGTGGAAAGATTTTAGTGAAAATCGGACATCAATTTTGGGGTGATTATTTTGGTTCACTACAAGATAAATTTGGCGTTAGATGGATGATTAATTTTTCTGAGAATTCATAATTTCTCAAAACTTTTATAAGATTTAATGTCATTTTTAAAGTATGACTAAAATCAATTTTTATAAACTTGTTTCAAAGGAGAATGTTATGCAAAAAATTACCCCATGTATATGGTTTGATAACCAGGCAGAAGAAGCAGTAAATTTTTATACATCGCTATTTAGCAATTCAAAAATTGGAATAATTTCACGATATGATAAAGAATCCGCTAAAGAATCAGGCCAGCCCGAAGGAAGTATTCTTACTATTGAATTTCAACTTGAAGGCTATAAATTTTTAGCTCTCAATGGCGGACCAACTTTTAAATTAAATCCTTCAACATCAATGTTTGTTTATTGCGATGGTGATGATGTTATCGAACAACTTTATAATAGGTTAAAAGAAGGCGGAAATATTTTGATGCCGCTCGACAAATACGATTGGAGTCCTAAATATGCATGGATTGAAGATAAATTTGGACTAACTTGGCAGCTTGATGTAGAGAATATTAATTCATCACAAAAAATTGTCCCATCATTTTTATTTGTGAATGAAAAATTCGATAAGGTGAAAGAGGCATTCACTTACTACACTTCAATCTTTCCTGATTCAAAAATAATTCTCGAATCTGCATTCGATAAATCTGCGGGACTGCCAGATGACACTGTTTTATTTGCTCAATTCAAACTTTCCGATTATCTGTTTAATTCAATGAGCGGTTCAACTGCCAAACATAAATTTGATTTTAATGAAGCTTTTTCATTTATCGTTGAATGCGAAGACCAGCAAGAGATAGATTATTACTGGAATAAACTCTCTTCTGAAGGCGGAAGCGAGAGCGTCTGTGGATGGCTCAAAGATAAGTTCGGAGTTTCATGGCAAATTGTCCCTAAGGTCTTATCTGAATTTCTTAAGGATAAAGATCCGGCAAAATCTCAAAGGGTTATGAGTGCTATGCTGCAAATGAAAAAAATAATTGTCGCTGATTTAGAAAAAGCCTATAAAGGAAATTGAGCTGAAATTAAAAAATAGTATAGATGAGAGAGATATTAAATATTCTATTTGTCATTTTCTATACATGAGTAAATTATCCTCTACTTTTTGCTGTATTTAGAACTCCGAGATGATATTTATTCAATTATTCATTTTAATTGACATTTTTCTTTGTTATTTTTATTTCATTATTAACTAATTACTCTTTATATGCCAGAAGATGATTTGAAGGAAGAAAATACCGAATCGAACCAGGCGAACGAATCTGAATCGGGACAGGAATCTAATCCTACTAACACGACAACTACTAAATTCGATAAGAATAATACTGACTCTAAAAAAGAAAATGACTCTAATTCCGAATCCGATTCTGATCTGGAGCCTTTAAAAACAACCATTAATCCCGTGTATGCAGCATTCTTTGGTCTCTTTGCTGTCTTTATCCTTTATCAATTTGGCGGAGCAATTCTCACTCTTCTTATTTTTGGTGCTGATTTCCAAAAAGCGGACGTTAACGCTACACGATTATTAACTATGGGAGGACAGATTCTTTTTATTCTCCTTCCCGCACTCCTCTTTACAAAATATTTTTATTATGATGTAACAAGTGTTTTGCGCGCTTATATTCCTAATTGGAAAGAAGTAGCAGCTTTTACCATAGGACTATTTATTCTTACCCCCCTTCTCCAAAATGTAATTTATATCCAGAATTATTTATTTGATCTAAGTGCTAAGAATGTGGAATTTATTAGGCAACTCAAAGAGATGTTCGATCAATTAGATAATATGGTTGAAGGCGCTTATGGTAATTTGCTTACTGCAAATAATGCATTTGAAGCAATTTTAATTGTAGCTGTCGTAGCCATTACCCCCGCAATCTGCGAAGAAGTTTTTTTCAGAGGTTTTGTTCTCACAAGCTTCAATCAAAAATTCAAACCTTTTTTCAGTGCTCTTATTACCGCCTTCTTTTTCGCTATTTATCATTTTAATCCTTATGGCTCATTGGCTTTAATACTACTTGGTTTATATTTCGGATTCGCTGCATATAAATCAGGGACAATATTAGTACCGATATTTCTCCACTTTTTGAATAATTTCTTAGCAATACTTGCCTATTTCATATTGGGCAGCGATGAGCTATTAAATTCTAAATTACCCGAGAATGAAGCTATCGAACCCCAGTTTATAAGTCTTATCTTTTTAACGGTAATCTTCTTTATTTTTATTTATCTTTTAAAGAAGAACTATCATAAGTTCATAACTAATAAATAGGAGGTTATTATGATCTGTCCTAATTGTGAATCTGAGTATATAGATGGAATAATTACGTGCGCTGATTGTGGCATTGAGCTTATTCCCGTGGAAGAATTTCAAGGAAACCTAGTTACTCCTTCTGATTGGGTTATTGCTTTTACTTCCATGGACCCTATCGAAGTAGATATGTTAAAAGCTAATCTTGAAGGCGGCGGAATTGAATGCCTTATTCTTTCGCAAAAGGATAGCAGCTATAATATTTCTAACGCCAATTTTTCATTAGTAAAACTATTAGTGAAAAAATCTGACGCTAAAACTGCTATGGCTATTATAAATGATATAAATGACCGAGCCGAAGAGGATGAAGAAGGTTAAATGAAATTCAATAATTTATCGGTTAGAATTGCTGTTGCCCTTATCGGCATTCCCGCTTTAATTGCTCTTAGCATCACAGGTCGATTAGCATTTCTTGCCTTCATTCTTGGTATCGGAATTGTCGCATTATACGAGTTTCATGTAATGGTTAAGTCTAAAGGTCATTCAGCCAATTTGCTTTTAAGCGGATTGGCATTGATCTTATTAATCATTAATGCTTATTCGGAGTTTATCGGTTTCGAAACATTAATTACGATCTTTATACCTTTGATTTTATTTTATGAACTTTTTAGGAATAAAAATTCAGCTATTCAGAATATTGGTTCTACTTTGATCGGTATTTTTTATATAGGACTTTTTTCCGCTTCACTTATTAAGATTCGTGAATTTTATAGTTATTCAGGTGCGTTATATGAACAGGGCGGATTTTTAATAATAAGTATATTGGTTACTATTTGGGTTTGTGATTCAGCGGCTTATTTTTTTGGAATTGCATTCGGTAAGAATAAACTTTTCCCGAGAGTAAGCCCAAACAAAAGTTGGGAAGGTGCATTCGCAGGTTTTGCTTTTTCTATTCTCTCTATGATAGTTCTTCGTTCTTTTTTAATTGATTTTTTGCAATGGATCGATGTTCTCTCACTTGGTATTATCATCGGTTCTATTGGTCAGGCGGGGGATTTAATTGAAAGTCTTTTTAAGCGTGATGCCGGAGTAAAAGATTCCTCTTCAATTCTTCCGGGTCATGGCGGAGTGTTTGATCGCTTTGATTCTCTCCTTTATTCTGCTCCTGTTATCTATCTCTATCTACATTTTTTTGTAAAATAATATTTGTCTGAAAGGATTTTAAGTAATAATGCCTAAGAAAGAAAAAATTTCTATAATTACACTTGGCTGTTCTAAAAATACAGTCGATTCCGAACGATTAATGAATCAGCTTAAATTAAATAATTTTTCATTAGTAGATGATTCTAATGAAGCGGACTCGGTGATAATTAATACATGCGGATTTATTGATGCCGCAAAAGAAGAATCAATTAATACAATACTTGAAGCTATCGAACTCAAGAAAAGCGGCAAGTTTAAGAAAGTAGTTGTTGCCGGATGTCTCTCTGAACGTTATAAAGATGAATTGTTAAAAGAGATTCCTGATGTAGATGCATTTTTCGGAACCGAAAAATATGAAGAGATATTAAATGAATTTGGTGCAGACCTCAAGTATGAACTTCTCGGAGAAAGATCACTTACTACTCCCAAGCATTATGCTTACTTGAAAATTTCTGAAGGATGCGATAATCCTTGTTCATTTTGTGCAATACCATTAATGCGCGGACTTCATAAATCCGTTCCGATGGATGACTTACTAAGAGAAGTGAAATTCCTTGCCGAAAAAGGTGTCAAAGAGATCAATATAATTGGTCAGGATACTACAGATTACGGTAAGGAAAATGACAATAGAAATGCCGCAGAGCTAATTCGTAAGATAACAGAAATTGATGGGATTCAATGGGTACGTTTGCTGTATGCATATCCATCTCACTTCCCGGATGACCTTATTGATGAAATAGCCAATAATCCAAAAGTATGTAAATATGTTGATATGCCCTTGCAGCATATTTCCGATAAAGTATTAAAATCAATGCGAAGAGGTATAACAAAAAGAAGGACTATCGAGCTATTAGAGGAACTCAAAAAGAGAGTTCCGGGTATAACACTTAGAACTACTTTTATTGTAGGTTATCCGGCGGAAACTGAAACTGAATTTCAGGAACTCTGTGAATTTGTAAAAGAAATAGAGTTTGATAGAGTTGGTGTATTTAATTATTCGGTAGAAGAGAATACTCCTAGTTTTATTCTTGGCGATCCAGTCCCTGATGAAATAAAAGAAGAGAGAAAATCGATTCTTATGGAGATTCAAAAAGAGATATCTACAAGAAAAAACGAAAAATTAATTGGAACAACAGCGAAAGTAATAATAGATGGGAAGGAAGGAGAATTTTATATCGGGAGAACCGAGAGAGACGCACCAGAAGTCGATGGCGAAGTTCTAATTAATGCGCTAGATAATACCCTGAAAGTAGGGAATTTTTATGACATTGAAATTGATGATAGTAATGAGTATGATTTATTTGGTAATTTGGCAAAGAAGCCTGAAATTAGTAAAAAGGAAAAAGGGAAACCCTCAAAGGGTAAAAGGTGATTTTATGAAAACTATTTTATTATTATTTGTATTTCTATTGATCGGATCGTCTCTGAATGCTCAAGTGGAATATTCTTCTAACTCACAATTTTTGAAATCCGCACCCATATTCTCAATAGATGCAGCATCTTATAAAAGCAGCAAAGAAGGAAAAACAAGAATTGATTTTTTTATTCAAGTACCTTATGCAAATATCCAATTTGTAAAAAAGGGAAATGAATTTCTTGCTTCTTATAATATCACACTTACTTTCTATGCAGAAGATAAATCAAGAATAATATTTGAAAGTATTTGGAAAGAAAAACTTTCAGCGGAAAGTTTTGAAGAAACTAATTCCACCGATAATTTTAATATTAGTTATAAATTTTTTGATCTTACGCCAGGGAAATATAATCTAAAGTGTACTGTGGAAGATTCCGATTCAAGGAAAAGTACCTCCCGTGAATTCCCTCTTAATATTAGAGAGATAGTAGATTCACTAGATTTGAGCGATCTATTATTAGTTACTGATGTTATCAAAGATTCACTAGGAGAATCGATAGTCCCTAATGTAGCACGTATGGTTACAAATAAAACCACGGAGCTTTCTGTATATTTAGAAATTTATTCCAATAAGAATCAACTCGCTTATATCGATTTTACTATGAAAGATATTAAGAACGGGAAAAATTTTAATCAACTAAGTCCTCAAGAATTAAAAAAAGGAATTAATAAAGTAATTCATACATTCACTAAGACAGATTTTGTAGTGAGCGATTATTCAATTATTGCGGTACTTAAAGACAGCGATTGGAAAGAGATCAAGAGGACAGAAAAAACATTCATATCTAAGATTTTTGGTGTT
This sequence comes from uncultured bacterium, assembly GCA_937936675.1. Classification (GTDB taxonomy): domain Bacteria; phylum Bacteroidota; class Ignavibacteria; order Ignavibacteriales; family Melioribacteraceae; genus BRH-c32. The sequence continues at coordinate 9,172 of CALDDL010000354.1, read as the reverse complement.
CCGAGCGGAATTGCTGATCTAGATAAAGCAATCGATCAAATGTTATATATCGCTTCGCCCGAGCAATTAGATGACATTAAAGACTCGAAAAATTATGATGAAAAGTTAAATCGTTTCTTAGCTTTTTGGGAATCGAAAAAACCGAACCAAAATTCGCAAGAAAACCCCGTGATGTATGAGTACTATCGAAGAATTGATTATGCTTCAAAGACTTTCAAGGGTCTTGGTGAAGGATGGCGTTCTGATATGGGTATGATCTACGTTACCTTCGGTCCTCCAAATAACGTAGATCGGCATCCGATTGATGCTTATTCTAAACCTTATGAAGTGTGGGAATATTATGATATTAATAGGTCATTTGTTTTTACGGATAATACCGGATTCGGGGATTACCGATTGGTTAATCCCGATTTCAGCCGCTGGCCAGGTTATAGAAATTAGAATTAAAGTGTAGTATGCCGAGCATTAGCTTTTGCCGGCATACCCAATTCGATTTTAGATATTAAAGGTAAATTATGGTACTCACGGTTACTCTCAATCCATTATTAGAACATCGTCTTTATTTTAAAGACGTAAAAATCAAAACAATAAATAGAAGTTACAGAGAATCTTTCTCCGCCGGAGGTAAAGGTATCAATGTAAGCAGACAGTTAAATAAAATTGATATTAAAAACCAAGCTGCCACTTTTATTGGGGGTAATAATGGTAAATTGTTTCGCTCTATTCTTGCATCCGAGGGAATAGACCTCATTCCCGTCTCTTCAAAATATGATTTGAGAAATGCTTCTCTTATTATCAATGAAACGGAAAATTCAATTACCACATTCTTTTCGCCCGATAAAGAAATCCCTGAAGATGAAAGTGCAGATTTAATGAATAAACTTGATAAAATGATTCAAAACTGTTCGACAGTAGTTTTCTCCGGCAGCTCTCCATCTCAATTTACCGATATAATTTTCTCCTATGGAATCGAATTAGCAAATAAATATGATAAAATCTCGATATTAGATACTTATGGGCAACCACTCTTAAAATCGATAGATGCTTCTCCAACCATTTTGCATAATACAAAACTGGAAATAGAAAGTTCGCTGAATATTTCCCTATCAGATGAAAATAGAATTAGAGAATATCTAAATACACTTTATAAGAAAGGTATAAAATTAGCATTTATTACAGACGGTGGTAACCCTGTATATGCATCGAAATTTGATTTTCATTATAAATGTAAACCCCCGGAAGTTTCAGTAATTGATGCCACCGGAAGTGGTGATTCATTTACTGCCGGACTTGCTTATGGGATGGAACATTCGCTAGTATTTGAAGATTTTTTCAAACTCGCCGTAGCTCTTGCTTCGGCAAACGCATCTAAATGGGAGACAAGTGCCATTACTTTAGAAGATGCTGAAAAATTGATTCCACTTATTACAATTGAACCGATTGGTAAAAAAATGAAAATTTTAGATGATTCTCCGACTATTTAAATATTTTTCTTTTTTATTACTCTTTTCATCTTTTTTATATTCTCAGAATCATTCACCTCTAATTATTAAGAATATTTATTTTAATCACACCTCAGGCGATTCATTAATTCTTACTCGCTATTTTGATGAACTAAGAGGTGATGAATTAACGCAAGCAAATGTTAATTACACAATTACTAAAATATTAGATTATTACGAAGAGAATGGATATCCATTTGCCGAAATAAGAATTGCAGATACAAAAATTATTTTTGATTCATTGGAATCAGAATATATAGCTGATATAAGTTTTAGTATTATCCCCGATCAACTTAGTAGAATTAATAATATTAGGATTATGGGTAATGATAAAACAAAACCATACGTAATATTAAGGGCATTGAGATTGGATGCGGGAGAAAAATATTCACAAAAAAGAATTAATGAAATTCCGAAACAATTAAATCGGCTTAGGATTTTCGAACCAGTCGATTTACCTCTTTTTTATTTAGACCCCGATTCAAATGGGATCCTCGAGATAAAAGTAAATGAAAAAGTAACTAATAATTTTGATGGCATAATCGGTTACGTCCCTTCGCAAAGTGATAATCAAAAAGGATATTTCACGGGATTTGTAAATATAGGACTCCGTAATTTATTTGGCACCGGCAGAGATGCTTTCTTTAAGTGGCAGCAGGAAGAGAGAAACTCTCAAGAATTACAAATGAAATATCTCGAACCTTGGTTATTCGGTTTTCCTTTTAATGCTGGTATAGAACTTTATCAAAGAAAACAAGATTCTACTTATGTGCAGCGTTTCTTAAAAGCGGATATCGAATATCTAGCTACTGAAGATATCTCCGCAGGTATTAATATTTCTACTCAATCAACCATACCGTCCGTCAGAGTAAATAAAATTTTTACTCTGTTCAATTCATCCGAACTAACAACGGGAGCATTTTTAAAGATTGATACTCGTGATGATTTTTATTCACCGCGATCCGGATTCTATCTATTCAATTCTTATAAAATATCTTCAAAAAAAATTAGTGGACCGGTAGAATATATAACTCCCGAAACCAGAACAAAATTATATCTTCAACGAATAGAAATAGATTTACTTCTTTATTATGAATTATTTAATAATAATGTTGCATCATTAGGACTTCATGCAAAGGAATTAAAAGGTGATTCATTTGAGGTAAGCGATCTTTATCCACTAGGCGGAACAAATTCACTTCGGGGATATAGAGAAAGACAGTTCCTCGGCTCTCGTATCTTTTGGTCGAATCTAGAGTATAGATTATTAATCGAAGGTCGTTCTTATGTTTTTGCATTTTTTGATACGGGATATTTTCTTTATTATAGTTCGGGCTTTTTTACCGGTTATGGAATCGGTATAAATGTAGAAACGGGTCTCGGTGTTTTAACGGTTAATTACGCACTTGCTAAAGGCGATAGTTTTAGTAACGGTAAAATCCATTTTGGTATTCTAAGCGAGTTTTAATGCAAAATAAAATTTATGACAATAATTATTTATCCGATGAAATAAAGATAATCGCCGGAGTGGATGAAGCGGGACGAGGACCCCTTTCCGGTCCGGTGGTTGCAGCCGCTGTTATTTTTGATAATTCTGTATTCATCGAAGGAATAATGGATTCAAAAAAAATTATTGAAGCTAAAAGAGAATTGCTATATGATAAAATAATTTCAAATTCTTTATGTTATGGAATCGGTATTATAGATAATTTCGAAATTGACGAAATTAATATTTTACAGGCATCATTAAAGGCAATGAAAATTGCAGTATCATACTTAAAGATTACTCCGGACCTAGTGTTAATTGACGGAAATAAATCATTTAAAACTGATCTCAATGTAAAAACTATTATTAAAGGTGATGATAAATCGTTTTCGATTGCAGCCGCATCGATACTAGCTAAAGTTACAAGAGATCGTATAATTCGCAATCACGCTCTTATTCATCCCGATTATAAATGGGAGAAAAATAAAGGTTATGCCACAAAAGAGCATATCGAAGCAATTAAAAAATGCGGAGTAACAAATTTACACAGGATGACTTTTCTTTCGAGAATTTTAGATGAAAATAAACAATAAATATTTTGGAACGAGCGGCGAAAAACTTGCTGCGGAATTTCTTCAAAAAAAAGGGTTTGAAATCATAAAACTAAATTACCGTTTTCATCACGGTGAGATAGATTTAATTGCGAAAGAAAAAGATGTACTGGTTTTCGTAGAAGTCAAAACGCGTCTCTCGGAAAAATACGGTGCACCCATTAATGCAATCTCTAAGAACAAAATTAATCAAATCCGCAAAATAGCCGATGCATATTTGACTGTAAATAAAATAAAAGATACCGATTGCAGAATAGATTTTATCGGTATCTTTTATAAAAATAGTATCCCCGAAATAGAGCATTTAGAGAATATCGGTTAATTATTTTTTCTTTTTATCTTCTTTTTTAGGTTCATCTTTAAATAAACTATCTGGCAGACCTTTATTTACTTCGTAATTAGAATATGTAATTGTAACAGACCCTTTCATCTCTTGCGGCACTCTGCTTCTGTTTTCTTCATCCTTCTTATCTTGCTGCATTGGATTCATTGGCATCGACATTTCTCCAAAATTAAAATAAAATTTAGCACTCTCCGGCATTGGATGAGTTTGACCGGCAGAATAATTTAATTCTATTTTTATAGTCCCTGCCTTTCTTCCTATTGTTTCTATTTTCCTAATTAATGACTGCGCATTATCGACCCACAATGTAGTCATTATTATATCAGATGAATCCGAATTAGGGATTATCTTAACTACATCAGTAGCATAATTTCCATATTTTTCTTGACGTATATAAAGCGTATTGAAATCTCCTTCGAGTAACTGCATGGGGGAGAAATTAATTCCCTGCTTAGGAAGCATAGCAAATCCTTTCGATTCCATTTTTACTTTATTAGGTTTCTTAAAATAGATTGTTGCCTTAGTATCCGGCATTTTTATAAAATCGAAATCGACTTTTATATTTACATCGCATTTATAATCATTAATTTTTTCAAATTTCTTTTTTACTTCCGAAAGAATTTTATCAGCATTATTATTCTGAGCATTTAATACAAAAGTGAGAGCAAAGAATAGGATAAATATTTTTTTCATCATTACCTCGTCCTAAGAAAGAATATCTTTTTTAATAAAAATATAAGTAGTCAATCCATACAATCCGAATATATGAAGTAGCAGCACTCCGGCATCTCTAAGAATATCAGTTACTTCAAGTGGATCGGTAAAGAATCCATCCCATCCACCCATATATGAAGTAAAGTAAAACTTACGTGCTTCGTGAAGTGCATCAATCGGAATAACTGATAGTATTAATAAAATAATTATCAAAGCCATCGTGCCCATAATTGGTCCGATAGCATTTTCCACCATTGAAGAGAAGAAGAATGAAACAGCCAAAATAGTAGTCATACTTATAAAAGCAAAACCATAAGCACTTAGGAATCTCCATAACACATCATCGGAGGCAAAAATTATTAATTTCCCTTTAATAGTAATAAGTTCGCCGGTACCAAATATCAATAAACTGCCTACTACACTAACCAGAAATAAAAAAGCCAAGAGAAGAAAAACATAAATTGCCCCTGCGAGAAATTTACCCGTTACTAAAGTAAAACGTGATACTGGACGAGTTAGAAGCATTCGATAAGTCCCTGAAGTTGCCTCTCCCGCTAATAAATCACCCCCTACAAGTACAATCAAAAATGGTATGTGAATATATAATGCTTGCAAAATAATATAGCCAATTAGGTATCCATTAAATAGATTCCCCGACATAAAGAAGGAATCTTGAAGTCCTCGCGTAACATGATTTACGTATCCCGAGCCTTCATAATAAAGTGCTATTTGAACAATCGGAGCTAAAACACCGATTGCGATAAAGCCTATATACGTTCTCCATTTCCTGAAAATCTTTTGAAGTTCCACATAAATTATTGTATTCATTTGCTTACTCCTTCTGTAATTTTCAGGAAGAAATCTTCGAGCGATCTTACAGGGACTAAAGAATTCACTTTTATATCATTTGTAACTAGATGTTTATTCAAGTCGGCAACTTCCTTAGTAGGAAGCTCAAATAGTAGATCGTTCTTTTCGATATGTTTTAAATTATTCTGCCAACCAGAGAGATCAATTATTGACTTGGCTTTTTCAGTATCATCCACAGATACGGTTACTTGCATCAGATCAGATTTAAGAAGTTCTTCAACGGTTCCTTCGACCAAGGTTGTACCTTTATTTATAATAATCATTCGTGTGGCAATGATCTCTACTTCCCTAAGAATATGAGAAGATAGAAAAACTGTTTTCCCTTTTTCGATACTTAGATGACGAATAAGATCGCGAATCTCTTTCATTCCTTGAGGGTCTAATCCCGTCGTCGGTTCATCAAGAATAATCAATTCTGGATCATGCAGAAGTGCTTGTGCAATTCCGAGCCGCTGTTTCATACCATGCGAAAATGTTTTTACTTTGCTATTATATCTTTTTGCGAGACCTACAAGCTCGAGCATCTCCATGATTTTTTTCTTGGATGTATCAGCTCCCGAAATTCTTGCCAGTATTTCCAAATTCTTATATGCCGATAGATAAAGATAAAAATCGGGTTTCTCTACTATTGCTCCGATTCTTCTAAGTATATCTTTTCGGTTCTGAATTAATGGCTTTCCAAATATATTTATATCGCCGTAATTCGGTTTTATCAAAGAAAGCAACATTCTGATTGTAGTGCTCTTCCCCGCTCCATTAGGTCCTAAAAATCCAAATACATCACCTTTATAAACATTCAGATCAAGATTATTGACTGCAGTAAGGTTTTTGAATTTTTTAGTGAGACTTCTAACTTCAATTATTTTTTCAGAATCCAATAGTACTCCTTTTATTATAACGTTTAGACGAACTTAAACCGAAGATGTTTTCTTTTTCATACCAAAATTTGGATCAAGAGGAATAAATTTGGCGACTAAGAAAGATGGAATAGTGGCAAGCATTATATAAACAAAAAATGATTGATAACCCAATACTTCTTCAATCATACCGGAGAACATGCCGGGAATCATCATACCTAGAGCCATAAAACCTGTTGCGATAGCATAGTGTGAAGTCTTAAATTCTCCCTCGGAAATATGAATCATATATAATACATAAGCAGTGAAACCAAATCCATAACCAAATTGTTCCACAGCCACGCAAGCATTTATTATCCAGAAATTCTCAGGCTGTACGAGCGATAAATATACATAAACTGAATTTGGAATATTAATAGCAATGATCATCCACCAGATCCAGTATTTAAGACCTTTAACCGATGCAGCAAATCCGCCTAGCAATCCACCAAGAACAAGAGCAATTATTCCTACCGTTCCATAAATAAATCCCACTTCCGAAGTCGTGAGCCCAAGTCCCCCTAGATCCCTTGCATCAAGCATGAATGGTGCCGCCATCTTTACCAATTGTGCTTCTGCAAATCGAAAGAATAATAAGAACCCTAATATCCAACCGATTTTTTTCTTTATAAAAAATTTTGAAAATGAAGCTAGGAATTCCTTTGCGGCATTTGTTTTTCTAAGCTCCGTTACTGAATGATCGCTATCCGGTTTAGGAAGTATGAACCAATGATATAACGAAAACATTGCAAAAAGCACTGCTATTACTACGAATGTAAAAATCCATGCGAAAGTGATCGATTTGGTTACTTCCCAATATCCCGCCAATATTATTAAAAATCCCTGTCCGGCAATCATTGCGATTCGATAGAATGTACTTCTAATGCCTACAAAAAATGCCTGCTTGCTTTCATCGAGAGCAAGCATATAAAAACCATCTGCGGCAATATCATGCGTAGCGGAACTAAATGCCATAAGCCAAAAGAATAAAAGGGTATATTGAAAGAAACTTGACATAGGAATTGTAAGTGCCACTCCTCCCATACCAGCGCCTATAATCAATTGCATTATTATAATCCACGTACGCTTAGTCTTAAAAAGATCAACTACCGGACTCCATAATGGTTTTATTACCCATGGCAAATATAGCCAACTTGTATATAAAGCTATATCACTATTTGATATCCCCATTCTTTTATACATTATCACCGATACACTCATAATTACTACATAAGGAAGACCTTCTGCAAAATAGAGCGAAGGAATCCAGCTCCATGGATTTCTTATCTTATTCATTTATTTTTCTTTTGATTATTTTTATATGTAAATCTTGGGCTATTTTTCGTTTTAGTCATTATTTTTTTCAATCTTTCATTATAGCTTTTTGAGCTAACAACAAAGCTCCATATTCGGGTTTATTTATCGGTTCAATCACTTTAATAGCATTAAATGATTCATAGAGTTTCTTTTTTATTAATTCTTTATAAAAATTATGATTTTCTACAAGTCCGCCAAGTAGTGCGATTTTAAAATCGTCTTTATTAATTTTTTTTGAAATAGCTTTAACCTGCTTTATGAGTTCGGAAATTTCATTATTAATTAAGTTTAGACATACTTCATCGCCTTTCGAAGCGCAATTAATTACTTCAATACCAATATCCGAATATTCAGGAGAACCTTTATAGACATGATTAATTAATTGGTTAATATCACTTAGATCAAATTTGCTTTTAATTAATGATGTTAGATTTGTATTAATATTTTGTCCGTCCAATTCTTTGGAAACTAAAATCAAGCCTTTAAGACCGAGCGAATAACCACTGCCCTCATCACCTAAAATTTTGCCTAATCCGCCACTCCGAAAATGTTCACCCGATTTATTCTTAGCAAAAACAATGGAACCTGTACCGCAGATTACTATTACCCCTTCTTCACCATCTAAAGCACCCTCTAAAGCTGCTTCGGCATCTGTTACTACGTTCATCTCATCGACCGCTATGATATTCTTCAACTTATCTTTTACTCTATATCCAAATTCAAAAGCGTCTTTTTTTCTACCGGCTCCGGCTGTTGCTATTACTACCGAAACCAATTTTGAATTTATTACATCTACAAGACTAAATGATTTTCTTATTACATCCACTGCATTATCGACTGCTTTATCCATTCCGATAGCCATAAAATTTGTTGGACCGCCGGTACTCGAAGAGATAAGATTCATTCCCTTATCACTCAATAAGGACTTTGTTTTGCTCCCCCCGCCATCTATTCCTATTAATAAATCCATCTTTACCCAAAAAATATTATACAATTTTTTAATATACTTAAATAGTTTTAGGATATAAAGATTGTTTACCGGCATTTGATTAAAGAATTTTTATCATTACTTTTGTATTTACATATCTTTCATTTATTAGAGAGGCAAAAATGAAAAATCGTTTATATAAATTGTTCTTAGTACTTCCTTTAATAATTGCAGTATCATTTTCAGGCTGCAGCAAAGACGACAACCCCACAGAACCAAGCACAAAAGATAAATTAGTAGGTAATTGGACTTTAACAAAAGTTACAGTTAAATTTTCCGGAACTCCGATAGTTCTAACTCCCGAGCAGGCAGGTGTTTCTGGTTCTCTTAACTTAAAGAGTGATAACACTTTTGTTTTCAACTATACATCCTCTGACGGCTCTGAAACCGGTATGGGGACATATTCCTTTACCGATACTCAAATTACACTCAAGGATAACGTCTC
>CALDDL010000353.1 GCA_937936675.1 uncultured bacterium | reverse complement strand
ATCCATCTCCTCTAATACGATATTAAGAGTACGGATTGCTCTTTTCAGAAGTGAAGTATAAGCGATATCAAACTTGTAATCTCCTTCTTTAAGGAGTTCACCTGCTAATTTAGCTTCTTTTAACCCTTGTTCGGAAAGTTCGACATCTGTCCAGCCCGTGAATAGATTTAATTTGTTCCATTGACTCTCGCCATGTCGCAATAAAACTACTTTATACATTATATCTCCAATTTGTGATTATCTAATTAACAAATATACATAGAATCTAAGTTTTGCGGTAAAGTAAAAAATCTATTATCTTAATACTAATGACAAAAAAACTTATCTATAATTATTTTTCGGATGATGATTTTTTAGTAATCTCATCAAAAATTACCGAAGTGGAAAAATCCACCGCCGGCGAAGTTCGCGTAGCTATCAAAGAAAAAAGAAATTTCCGTGATAGAAAAACCCCCATTAGAGATTTTGCGATAAAAGAATTTAGAAAACTCGGAATGGATAATACCATTGACGGGACGGGATTTTTGATTTTAATTATTCTCGAAGAAAAACAATTCTATATCCTTGCAGGGAAGGGCATTAATGAAAAAGTGGAGCAATCGGTGTGGGATAAAATTCGAGACGAAATGCAATCCTCTTTCAAAAATGAATTTTATCTTGATGGTATATTGACAACTCTATCTAAAGCAGGTGAGCTTCTATCAAATTATTTCCCTATTAAAGAGGGCGATACAAACGAACTCTCGAATAAGGTGGCTTTCTAATCTTTTCGCTTTTTAATCTATTATTAAAATTTTTTGAAAAACTTCACCGGTTTGGAACAATTTTATTAAAAAAGATGTTAAGTAGTATATGAATACAAGAAGAAAATTTATTAAAAAATCGGCATTGGCAACTTTAGGAGCGGTAATATTACCGAAGTTTTTTACCGAAGATATCCAAGCTCAGCCATTAAGTCCTTTAAACTATAAACCTGAACCCCATTTATGGAATGATAATGAAATCAATATCTCTTGGTTAGGTCATTCAACGGTTTTAATTAATTTTTATGGTAAATGGATTCTAACAGATCCTGCATTATTTGAAAGAGTAGGTATTTATTTTCTTGGTACTAGTTTTGGACCTTCGAGGCTTACTCCTCCGGCATTAAAAGTGGATGAATTACCTAAACCTGATTTAATTTTGCTTTCTCATGCTCACATGGATCATACGGACGTTCCTACCCTTAAAGCAATTACTAAACGCTTTCCAAATGAAATCGATGTAGTAGTAGCTCATTTGACTGCAGATGTAATAGATGATATGCCTTGGAAATCGATTAATGTACTTGATTGGCAGGAAGAATTAAAATTACCTGATTTTAGGATTAAGGCATTCGAGGTTAGGCATTTCGGATGGCGTTTTCCATGGGAAAAAGATCGCTCACGCGGACACTTCAAAGACGGAAGAAGTTATAATGCTTATGTAATAGAACGAAACGGAAAGAAAATCTTATTCGGCGGCGATACGGCAAAAACCGATAAGCTAAGAGCTGCAAAAGATGAAAATATTGATATAGCTATAATGCCGATTGGAGCATATAATCCATGGATACAAGCACATTGTAATCCCGAAGAAGCACTTACTATGGCAAATGAAATTAATGCTAAGCATTTTATTCCAATTCATACTAAGACCTTTAATCAAAGCTCAGAACCCTTTGAAGAAGCAATTCAGTGGATGAATAAAGCTGCCTCAAAGATGAATATAAAGATTGGTTTGGACCAGATCGGTCAGACATTCAATTTAGCTTAGTTTTATTAAATAATTGCTGCAC
>CALDDL010000352.1 GCA_937936675.1 uncultured bacterium | reverse complement strand
GTCAACAAATATATATTAGAGCAAATCAAATTGGTTTCTTCCCTAATGATATTAAAAGTGCTGTGATTCTAACAAATGCAGATTTGACCGATGTAAGATTTACTGTATTCAACATTAAGTCCGGAAAAGCAGCCTATTCGGATTTAATTCAAAAAACGGTTAATGGATATGGAAAGTTTAAGAACTTTTATGAAATTCATTTCAGTGAATTAATTGCTGAAGGTGATTATTACATTGAAATAAAAAAATCAAAATCATACAATTTTAAAATCAGCCGTTCGATATTTTCAGATTTACCGCCATTATTATTAGAATTTTTCAAAGTTCAAAGATGTGGATATACGGATCCTATGCTTCACGAGGTCTGTCATATAGCTGATGCAACTTCATTGATAGATAATAGAATAACTATCAATAAAAAATATGATGTAACAGGCGGATGGCATGATGCAGGTGATTATGTTAAGTTTTTGAATACCACGGCATTTTCTACATATATGCTTCTCTTTGCTTATGATTATGCACCGGAGAAATTTAGTTTTGACAGAAATAAGAACAATGTAGCCGATATACTCGAAGAAGCAAAGATTGGATTAGATTGGCTACTTAGATGCAACTATGAAGATAAGAAATTGATAACGCAGGTTCAGGATTTAAGAGATCATGATGTGGGTTGGAGAATGCCTGAAAAAGATGAACTTACTTTTGATAGACCTGCATTTATAGGGATGGGGAAAAATATAATTGGGATCTATTCTGCTACACTAGCATTAGGGGCAAAGATTTGGAAGAATGTTTTAAACTATCAGGAATATTCTGATAAGTGTTTGAAGACTTCTCAATTATTTTATTCTATGGCTTCAAATGCGCAAGATGTGGATAATTCTGGCTCGGGCATGTATCTCGATAAAAATTATGAAGGGAAGCTTGCCTTAGCAGCTATTGAGCTTTACTCGGTAACCAAAAATAAAAATTATTATAATGATGCACTCAGATTAGCGGACGCTGCCGGTTCCGACTTTTGGTGGGGTTGGGGTAATATTAATTCTTTAGCTCATTATCGATTAGCAAAATATGATATAAAATATGCTCAATATATATTAAATAATTTAGTTGAGTTCAATAGAATTAAAGATAATGACCAATTTGAAAGAGGGGTTGAAGCTACTTGGGGTACGAATTTAATTTTAGCAGGAATTGTCCTGCAGAATATTTTATATAAAGACCTTACAAAGGATAACCAATTTGATTCATTAGCGACTTATCAGAGAGATTATTTAATTGGAAGAAATCCGTGGGGTATTTCTTTCATTGCAGGGAAGGGTACAGTTTTTACTAGGCAGTTTCATCATCAAATAAATTATATAAAAAGAATACTTCCCGGAGGTTTCTCTGCCGGTCCTGCTAAAGAAGAATTTCTCAAAAAATATAATATCGAATATGAAAAACCTGATCTATTAAATCAATTTCAATCTATGGATGCAATTTATAGAGATGACCGAATGGATTATATTACAAATGAACCGACTATTTCGGCAAATGCGACTGCAATTTTCATTTTTGGATTATTGTAATTATTGTATCAAAAAGATACATAGTCTTAAATTTTTGTAAAAATAAGATTCATTTTTCTTAAAACATCGCTATATTGCAACAAAACTGTGGCACTATAATTGAATTAAATATAAAGTTAATAATAAAGGTAATGCTATGTCAGGAGCAATAAGACTAATACCGTCTGGATTTACTTTAATAGATAAAAATTGGGGTGGGATATATAGAGGAGGAAGTTATGTAGTCTTAGGTCCTCGGAAATCAGGAAGAACACTTCTTGGATTACAATTTGCTTTAGAGGCAGCCAAAAGTGCCGAAGTATGTGTATTCTTTACTCTTATGAGACCAAAGGATTTGATGATCCAAGCGGCGTCTATTAATTTCGATATTCAATCCTATATGAATCAGAATCTTATAATTGTTGTTCGTATTGCACCTCCGACAGACATAGATGATTTATATAATCCCGATGATTATTTAGTAGAGTATTTGAACGATATTATAACAGTAGTTAATCAATATCATCCTACAAGAATCATATTTGATGAGTTGACTCCATTTATCGGTTTTAGAAATCTTGATTATTTAAAAGATGCATTTTTACATACATTAGAGACGATTGAAGAGAAAGATATTACGAGTTTATTTGTAATAGGTGAACCTGCAACACAAAGAGCTCAATCAATCGTTGATATTGTAACAAATTATGTTACGGCTGTTATTCAGTTCAAGAAGACAGATAAATCAGAAGATAGATATCATGGCGGTCAGGTAACAATCACTCCAAATGTAGGTCATACCGAGGGACGATTTACTAATTCATATCAAATTGTGCCTAATAAAGGGGTTACAGTAGAATTAGTTCCTGAATTAAGAGAAACATCGGACTATACATTTACTCCAATTAATCAAAGAAGGTTTGATCAAACCAAGATTGATTTACCATCAGAGCCTTACGCATTTTCTAATATATATAACTATAATGATTTTTTATTAATTCTAAATAACCAGATTGCATTATACAAAAGCACGGGGCAGACTTTTAATTTAGTCTCATTTAAATTAGATCATGCAGCGCAGATGAAAGGTTTAGTTACTATTCAGCAATTACAAAATTCAGTTCGCCTTTCAACGAGTAAGAAAGATAAAATCTGCTTAATAGAAAATAAGGTTATTGTGCTTCTTGTGAGAGGGAACGCTAAGAGTGTAATGGATTTAACAGTTTCTGTTCAAAATAATTTACCTAATCAGGATGTGAGATATATAAATACTGTATCCGAATTGATTTCAATATTCAATTTAGAGGTGGATGATAAAGTAGAGAATGCAGAAAACATGATGGATTTTATTATTACAGCAGAGAATTCGGCAAGTGAAAATTATCTTCCTTTATCAAAATACAATAGTTAATGAAAAAAATAATTGTATTCTTTTTATTCATTTCATGCGGGTTAAGCATTGCCCAAGTGAGGATGGAAAATCTTAAACGTGCGGGATTGATGCACATGCAAGCCGGAAGATATGGTGAAGCAGTGGATCAATTCAATAAATATATCTCTGCCAATCCAAGAGCCGCAGACGGTTATAATCTTAGAGCACTTTCCCTTCAAAACAGAAAAGATTTTGTAAATGCAATACTTGACTTCCGCAGAGCAATTCGTTTAGACCCACAAAATGCAGAATATCAAAGAAATTTGGATAAAGCTATTACTGAATGGCATGAAATATTACGAAATAAAATCGTAGGGCATAAAAGAGATATTGCAATTAATCCTAATGATCCATTTTCATATTTAGAGATCGGTAAATCATACCGTTGGTTAGAAGAATGGAAAGATGCGGAGATATGGTATGATGAATATTTAAAAAGAGATGATGATGCTTCACCCGATGAAATAATTAGATATACAGAGATACTTGCAAAAAATGGTTCTATTGTTAAAGGGGAAAAGATTCTTAAAAAATTTGTTGAAAGATACCCAGAAGATTGGAGGCTTTGGAGTCGTTACGGATATTTTACTCTTTGGCTCGGTAAATATAAAATAGCCGAAGATGCATTTACAAAATCTTTAGGTTTTAAACCGTTTTTCAAAGAAGCTCAGGATGGTTTAGATATAGCAAAACAGCAGGGTTATTTAACTCAATTCCAACCAAGGTCTTATGAGAAGGTTTACCCTATAGATCGGTTTTATTCACTTTTAAAAAGATCTCCTGATGATAATAGTATTAGATATGATTTAGTGAGAGAATTAATTAAAGCGAATCGATATGAAGAAGCTTATCAGCAGCTTAAAATAATAGAACGAGAAGATGCTTCAAACGAAACTTTTATGAGATTAATGGAGGAAGTTTCTACTCATAGAGATAGTACAAACGAAAATACAGTTGAGAATTTAACTTCCAAATTAAGAGAAGATCCAACTGATAAAGAGACAGTTGCTAAATTAGCAAAAACATACAGCGATCTACTTTATTATGATAGCGCGATAGAAATATTAAACGAATACCTTAAAAATGTACCTGAAGATCAGGACTTAGATTTGAGATTTAAGTTTGCTCAATATTCTGCATGGAATTATCAATGGACGGATGCAACAAATCAAATCAATAAGCTTTTGGAATATGACCCAAATAATCTTGAATATCAATTATTAGCGGGTCAGATTGGAGTATGGACTGTTCAAAACATAGAACAAAGCGAAAGATATTTGTTAAATGTATATAACGCAATGCCAAATGATTCAAGAGTTACACTTGCATTGGCTTCATTATATATTTGGAAAAAGGATTTTCCTGAAGCAAAAAAATATTTAGATATAACAAGAAATTTAGATGCAAAAAATACGGATATTGAAGCAGTTCAAAATACTTACGACTTGCATCTTTCTGCATTCCAAGAAGAAGAATTAATGAAATTTAGAATTGCTGCTTATCAAAAAGCAGTAGATGGAAATTGTTCCGAAGCACTTTCAGATTATAGAGATTATTTGAGTAAAAGGACTAATCCTACTACCGATGAATTAACCGAATTTGCATATATTAATTCATGTGCAGGGAACTATGGTGAAGCTGCCGATCTTTATTCGAGAATTTTAGATCAAGGTTATAATTATGATATTGCAAATGCTCGAGCAAGGAATTTATTTTGGAATGGCGATACATTAGCTGCACTGCCCGAGTTTGAAAGTCTTGCTAAACTTGAACCTGATGATAAAGAAACGAAACTCTATCTTGCCGATAGTTATTTTGGAACTAATCAGCTTTATAAAGCAGATAGTCTTTATAACTATTTAATTGCTGATACAACAGACGAAAAATACATTAACGATATAAATTACCGAAGAATATTTCTTGGCGATAAATTTGTACAAAGCAAAGAATATGGTGAAGCAGAAGATATTTATGATGATGTCTTAGATATAACTAGGGATACTGCTCAAGTTTCTATGGTTAGACAGAGAATGGAATGGTTGCCTCCATCCGGATTTAGTAAAGGGATTGCATCGCTTGGTTATTACTTATCTTATCTTCTTCCCACTAATATTGGATTATCCCCATTCAGCAATATTTTCAAAGATAATCAGGACTTGCTTTACTATAATTATGGTTTAAGTTTAGATGCAGGATTTGTAAATTTTCTCTCATTAGGATTTAATTGGACTCGCTCTCGATTAGAGAATAGCAATTATCATAATGATTTCACATCGTTCAAAGGAAGAGCATCAATTTTCTTTTCTAAGTATTTATCAATTTCAGCTTCTTATGGACCATTAAATATAAGAGGTGAAGCAAATAAAAATATTGGTGACTTCATGATTAAGTATGAAGTGCCTGATAAAACGATTATTACCGGATATTACGAAAACACTGATACAAGATTATTACTTTATTCTCCATTTTTAGTAGGCACTCGTTCTAAAACCGAAATGTATAGATTATCGGCACAACATGTTTACAGAGATTTGCTAAAACTATATGGATATTATTCGTATTACTTTATATCGGATAAAAATGAAGGTAATGATCTCTTGTTAAGAATTGGAAGAAGATTTTTAGTAAATGGATTTTTTGGATATGAATTTAATTTTATAGATTTCGCCTTTATTTCACCATTATATTATTCTCCTCAGCGGTTTTCTTCTCATAGTATTTGGGGCGAAGGGAGCTATAAGCCACTAGACAATATGGAGCTTATAGGTTTTGCAAAAATCGGATATGTCCCTTCTGTAGATTTTATAATCGGTGAAATTTCCGGAGAATTTAGATATAAACCGTGGGACTTTTTATCTGTATTTGGTAAGATAACTTATTCACAGTCATATAGATATGATGGAAGTTATAAATCTTTATCAGGGAGTCTTTCTGCTTATATTGGAATATTTTAATAATTATAGAAGCTTATGCCGTTTCCTTAGCAATACACTTTAAGGAAATCGATTAACTTATTTGCTTGCAATAAGTTAAAAAAGATTTTATATTTATATATAATTTGTGGTTAATTTGTCTCTTTCTATGGCTTCTGTCTCATTTTGGTATTTTAATTGGATGTATTAATTGAATAATTGTTAAAAACGAACATTATTTGGTGGCACGTTAATTGTATTCTCTCTTTATTAAAAGAATTTAGAAATGGACAAAAAAAATAAAAATACAAAATATCAGATAGCTTTAGACAATAGGGAATTAAAACCGCCTAAAAAAGATAAAGCTCACGAAATGCTAAGATTAATTCTTATCTCAGGTGTTTTATCTGTTATTTTAATATTAGTTATAGTTTTCACGCTACCATTAACAATTCTTACATTAAGTGGTCTTTTCGTTTATGCCTCTATTGTATCCTTAGTAATATTTTTATTTATTCTCCTCATAAAATATTTTACTACAATGTTCATGGCATATTTTTATTTAACAAAATATTCAGTTCAAAACATAGACACTTATACACCATTCATATCGATATTAGTCCCTGTATTCAATGAAGAAAAAGTGGTGAGATTTTCAGTAGAATCATTATTAGAAATGAATTATCCTAATTATGAAATAATTATAATAAATGATGGTTCTAAAGATAAGACTGCAGAAGTAGCAGAGACATTAGTAGGGTATCACAAAGGGAAAAATTCGTTAGTAAAAGTATCTTTAATAAACAAAGCCAATGGCGGAAAAGCGAAAGCATTAAATGCCGGGATTCAGTATTCCGAAGCGAATTTTGTTTTATGCATGGATGGAGATTCGCAGTTACATCCAAATTCTTTGAAGATGGCTTTAAGGCATTTTGTAGATCCATCGGTTGGTGCTGTTGCCGGAAACGTTAAGATTGAGAACCGAAAAAGAATGTTAACAGACTTGCAGGCTCTTGAATATATTGAAGGTCTTAATATGGCAAGAAGTGCTCAAGGTTTTCTAAAGATGGTAAATATTATTCCGGGACCAATAGGAGTATTTAGAAAAACAGCATTAAAAGATGCCGGATTTTATTCCAGTGATACATTTGCCGAGGATTGTGATGTTACTCTTAAGATATTAGCAAAAGGATGGAAAATTATATACGAGCCATTGGCGATAGCATATACCGAGGCTCCTGTAAAACTAAATCAATTATTGAAACAGCGTTATAGATGGACAAGAGGGATATTACAAGCAATCAGGAAACATAAAAATCACTTGTATAATCCTACTCTCAATTTTAATAATACAATTATTTTGTGGTCAATGTTTTATGAAGGATTATTCTGGCCAGCAATGAATATTTTTGTGAATCTATTTTTTATTATAGTTGCTCTATTTTATGGAATGTCGAGTATTCTGTTTTTATGGTGGGTGGGAATTGCGGTTCTGGATATGATGGCGGCGGTTTATTGTATAGCAGTAGAAAAAGAAGAATTTAGATTAGTTCCTTACGCAATCATTTATCGAATGGTCTTTATTTTAGTAATTGATATCACAAAAGCAATGGCAACAGTTGAAGAATTTCTAGGTTTTAAGATGACATGGGGCAAATTAGAAAGAACCGGTATGTCACAACAACCGGCAACTGCTTCTGTCGGTGCAAAAAAATAGTTTAAGAAATTAAGAGGTTATTATGGAATTGATACCGATTTTATCACTTATCATCTTAGTCGCTACTATATCGACTTTTATATTAGCGGTAGGTGCATATATACTTTATAAAGTAAGAGAGAGGCGCGGATTAACTGCAGACGCACCGCAGCCGGCAGTAGTCCCCGGAGAACTTATTACTCCGATGGGATTAACTTCAGAAGGTTATCAAGAAGAAGTTAGAAGGACTTTTGCCGATGAAGGATATGTAACAAGAGAAACAAGGGAGACCAGGGGCAGACAAGCACCTATTTATAATCAAGCTCCTCCGCAGCAAGCTCCTGAATTGCGCCCGTCTTTTGTAAGTACTTCTGAACAGCAGTATTATCAGAAACCTTCTAGAGCAACGAGCACATCCGAAGGTGAAAAATATGTCCCTAAGAAGAAGTTCCAGCGTTATACATCGGAAGGTTATGTAGATACACAGAAAAAAGAAAAAACAAACGAAGATAAATTAAGATGGCGGTAGGCGAAACAAAAGGACTTCGAGTTAATTACTTGATAATATTTTTATCAGGACTTGTCCTGTTAATTGCAGGTATATTAATTTTTCTTTTAGTGGTTCGTAATATCTACGGAAAATACGAAGTGGATGAAATAATTCCATCAAAAAAGAATTTAGAAGTTCTTTATAAAGAGAAGCAATATAAAGTTGCGATTCTTTATTCTAAATACACAGAAAGAATGCTTGATCCGGGGAGTACTTGGCTTCAGGATAATGTGGATACGTGGAAAAAATTTGTTTCTAATGCTAAATATAAATATGATATTATTTATGATGCCGATA
Organism: uncultured bacterium; assembly: GCA_937936675.1. Lineage (GTDB taxonomy): Bacteria > Bacteroidota > Ignavibacteria > Ignavibacteriales > Melioribacteraceae > BRH-c32. Next base: position 60,875 of record CALDDL010000352.1, on the reverse strand, counting down.
TCGAAGTCGGAAATTTCATGGAATACAAAATTCTTGTACTTCCGGGAACGAAGTCTTTAAGCGATAAACAATTAATAAAAATAAAAAAGTATATTGAAAATGGAGGTAGTCTTTTTGTAACAGGCGGTCCTGCCACTTTTTCTGATGAAGGGAAATGGAGAGGATGGGATTTCTTTACCGAAATCTTCGGAATAAAATTTAATAAAGAGATTAAACCTGAAGAAACCTTTAAGATTCATACACTTAGAGGAAACTTACCCATAACCGCAGGAATACCGAGCGGATACACACTTAAGATAGCTACATGGGATAGACCGATATATGCAGAAGTATTAGAACCGAGAACAGTTCAAGTAAGTTTTTGGTTCGATTTTAGAAAAGAAGCAGGTTTAGTAGTTGAACAGATTAATAGAAGTGCCGGAATAGCTTATGGCAGTTATGGCAAAGGAAGATTTGTATGGTATGGCTTTGAAATTAATTCTGTGCTCGGAATACAAAAAGATTTTATCTACTTCGAAAGACTATTTAATAATTCCTTAAATTGGTTAACATATAACCCAACTGCATATGTAAAAGATTGGCCTAAGCCTTATGAATCAGCAGCAGTAATTTTTCCTACACTAGGCGATAATATTTATAATGTAAATAATATATTACCTTCTATAAGACAGAAAACAATGCCGGTAACATTTTTTGTTTCTCCCGAAGATGCAGCAGAAAATAAAGCACTTATTAAGAGCTTAAGCAGGGTAGGAAGTATCGGTACTATTACAGATATAGGATTTATCTCTTCGCCGGAAGATACGGTAAATAGATTGTTCTCGAAAGAGATTCAAGAACAAACCATTTTGGTAACGAAAGATTCATTAAACAAAGCGACTGGTTCGGATGTAAAAGCAATTATGCCTTTATATGGCTATTATGATGATAATACAGTTCAAGTATTAGCTCAAAACGGATTTGATTTTTTGGTTACTGATTCACTTACAGATAGATCGGTTCCAGAAGTAAAGATAATGGACGGCAAACCAATAATTATTATCACAAAAACCGCACGAGACGATATAGATATTATTAAGAATTATGGATTGACTGATCCAAAGTTTCAGCAATATACTTATGAAGAAGATATTGATCGGGTTCAATTTGAAGGCGGACTTTATGTATTAAAAGTACATACTGAATATCAATTGCAGCCTCAATATGTTGGTGTGCTTCAAGATATATTAAAGTACTTAAAGAAAAAGAATGTCTGGGTTACTTCATTAGAAGACTTAAAGGAATGGTGGTTGAGACGCAATGTTGTTGAAGTAAGATATGAAACGAGAAGCAAACGTAGAATTTCAGTTGAATTGAATAATCCATCGGATAAGGTTACAAGAGATGTTGTGATTGAAGTTCATGTTAATAAGAAGATCAAAAATGTAGAAGTTACTGCGGATATAATAAATACTAAAATTCCTAAGTATGAATTAAAAGATGAAGGACAAACTATATTCTTTTATGTAGATAAAATGGAGCCTCATGAAACAAGAGCACTTCTCATAGATTTTGATAATGCATAATTGTTAGAATCTAACCGACCGAAATTATTTAAAAATTTATATATTGTTTCTCATAATATATTTTTTTTCTCATTAGCAAACAGATATATGAAAAAAGCATTCATAATATTATTTCTAGGTTTCTTAATTGTAGGTTGTGTGGAAACAATAACCGAAAATCCATCAACATCATCATCGGCACCTACAATTGAGTTGAAGAAACCGGTAACCGGTGATACGGTAGTTGTTGGGAAAAATAAGATTGAATATACAGCGACCGACGGAGCAAATGGCGGTGGATTAACACACTATGAAATTTTTCTTAATGATGTCTTTGTTCAAAAAGTAACTCAAAACACAGATGGGTCGAATCCTAATTTATTTTTAAATGTCGATTCAACCACGCTTTTTAAAAGAATTAAATATTATGTGATTGTGTATAACAAAGCAGGGAAGTTAAAAGTAAGCAAGGTTCAGGAAAATATATTTGTAAAGGAATCCCCTCCTAAAGCTCCGGGGAATTTAGTTCTCACTCGAATAAACGATTATACAATAAATCTTTTATGGGACGACAGTTCGAGCAATGAAACTAATTATGAAGTCTGGCGAAAAGATGGTTTAGAAGGCAATTACAGAATAGTAAAAACACTTCCAAAAAATACCATTAGTACTAATGATGAAGGTTTATCTGCTTATATAGATTATTCATATAAAGTAAGAGCTACAAATAATTCGGGTGCTTCAGGATTTAGTAATGAAGTATCAACATCAAGTGTACCGGGTGGGATATGGAATTTACAAGCAGAAGCAATTGGTGCTTCTTCAATAAGACTTACTTGGAACGATTTTGTGCCGAATGAATTAGGGTTCATAATAGAGAGGCAAAATTCTCTTGGACAGTGGTCTCGTCTTTCACCAAATGCTCCTCCAAACACAACTGAATATTTTGATACTTCAGTTCAACCTTCATTGACTTATAAATATAGGATTGCATATTATACAGCATCAGGGGTAAGCGGATATTCAAATGAGATATCGGTTTCAACTTATTATACTGATGTTCCTAATCCGAAGGACCTTATTGTTAGTTATAATGCACAGACTTTCACTACACTATTAAAATGGTCTGATGTTACTACTTTAGAAAGAGGAGTTTCAATCGAAAGAAAATCTGATTCAGAGGGAGCTTTTAAGGTTATTGGTTCTACTACTTATGATGTTACCCAATTTACAGATAACACGATAGAAAAGGGAAAAACTTATTTTTATAGAATTCGATATATATTAACTGACAGAACATTTTCACAATATTCAAATACAGTACAAATTCCTATACCAAATTAAATTATGGCAAAGAACGACTTAAATAGCGCATTTGAACTTAAGGATTCAGAAGAACTTATCTTAATTCTGGATAGGAAAGGTGCTCTGATCGCTCAGAATAAGAACGCTAGGGAATTACTGGGTTTATCGGTTTTAAGTTCATTTTTTAGTTCTAAAGAGTTCAGAGGGAATTTAAATTTAGATAAAATTGAAGCTTCATTTTTTGCCTCATTAGAGACTGATTCTGAAATAAAATTTGAAACTAAAATTGGTGATGGAATTTACGAATTTTCATTTAATCAGATGAAAAGTGAGAATAATGCTTATATCAGTGTCAGAATTAAAAGAGCAGAATCTACAGTAACAAAAGAATTTGATGTAAAAAAAATAATAATTCCTCAAAATGAAATAAATAGTTTTAATAATCATCCTGCACTAAAAAAAATAATTGATAGAATTAAAAGCGTTTATCCATTTTCTTTTATTGAAAGAAAAAAAATAGAAAAAGATACAAATCAGCTTAGTTCAATATTTATTATAAGAGACAATGAAGGGAAATTATTAATAGCAAATAATTATTTTTGGGATTTGATAAGTGATGATTCAAAAAGAAATAAAGCAGGACATGAAAATCTAGCCCTACCGGAGATATTATTAGATACTTTTAATTATTGTGAGAAAATAATCAATAACTCGAAATCAATAGTTATCATTGATAGTCTTGCAATTCCTTCACTTAAAGAAAAAGGTTATAATCAATTACTAATCTCTTTCCCGATTCTTGATATAGATAATAATGTACTTGCATATATTTATTCTTCAATAGAAAAGAATGAAATTGAAAACCATGATAAATCAAAATCAACTGAGTATATAAGAAACTTAGCACTTCCCATTGTATTAATTGATGAGGAAGATTCTGTAATAAATACTTCAATTGAATTTGATCGTTTATTTGAACTTAATCTTAATAGAAAAATTGTGGGGCAAAGTATTTATGATGTGTTTTCTGCTCCTTTATTAAATGCAATTGCCGAATATAAAAAAATAGCAAATTATAATAGCGAAAGAACATTAGAATATAGTTTCACGGGGAGAAATAACTATCTATTAGAAGTAAAAATAGTAGGAATATTAGATTTCGATAATAAACCCGATGGTATTCAAATTTTATTTTCTAAGAAAGACAGTGAAATTCAAAAATTAGAAAAAAAAGCGAAGTATTCTGATTATTTAATAAAAAATAATCCTGAACCGATTTTTGTATATGATTTAGAAAATCTTAAATTTAGAGAAGTTAGCGATGCAGCACTAAAATTATACGGTTATAATAGAAATGAATTTTTAAATTTAGACTTAACAGATCTATATTCACCTGAAGACATTCAAACACTTTTAAGTGAGAAGGATAAAAAACCGGATTCAACAAAATTTAGAGGACCATGGCGTCAGAAGCGAAAGGATAATAGCACAGTTTTCGTTGAAATGAGCTCATCTGAAATTGAATTTAACGGTACGAAGACACATCTTAATATAATTAGGGATATAACCGAAACTATTGAATCGGGTAAAAAAAATACTATATACAAAGCACTTTATGAAAACTGTAATGAGCTTTTATTAGTTACTGATAATGATGGGTTTATTGTTACGGCGAATGAATTAGTAACAAAGAAGCTCGGTTATTCTAAGAAAGATTTGGAAAAGCGACCATTTTTAAGTTTAGTAGGGGATTCCGAACGAGCAAGAGTAAATAAAGATATATTTTATGCTAATATTACTCGCACCACGCCTGTGGATATTTCCTTAAAGAAAAGCAACGGTGATTTAGTACAATCGAAAGTTATTGTTACACCAATATTTGACTATAAGAACGATGTAGAATCGTTTAGCATAATTATTAGATTAGATGGAATATCCTCGAGTAATGATATATCCGAGGAATCTTCTTCCAAAAAAATAGATGCTCCCTTTTTATCGAATGTATTCCATGAAATATTAACGCCGATAAATGTTATAATAGGTTTTGTTCAAGAGATAAATGAAAGTTTAGAAAATCCCACTGAAGAACAGAAAGAAGCAATAGATATTATCAAGCAAAATCAGAAATTGCTATTACATATAATGGATAACGCCGTTGAATATTCACGAATTATTCAAAAGAATACTAAGATTAAGCCCGAAGAGATAAGTTTTTCCGAAATATTTAATGAAGTGGAAAATCAAAATATAAAAACGATTAAGTCCAAAGGAATTTCGATAAAATACAATTCTTTTCCGGAGACTATTAAATTAGAGACCGACAAATCTAAACTAATTTCGTTTTTATCACTTTTATTAGATTTTACAGTTCAGATATCTCGCGAATCCTCGATCTATTTCTCTGTAAATGACTTTGATAAAAATTATTGTTCTATTGGATTAATGGACACAAAATCGGGAATTACGGAATTACTATTAAAAGCGATAAAAGAGATTTTATTGGACGATGAAAATAGTATTCGGAAAAATTATGGTCTATCTCGTTTCTCGGTTAAACTATTCACACAATTGATTGAAGTCCTTTCGATTAAGACGGAGATATTAGAAAAAAATTCTGCTCCAAATGAAATTCTGTTTTTATTCCCGATTAAGTTCAAAGAAACTACTCGCACAGATATTAGTAAAGGTACAAATACTTTGTTGCCTGAAACATACTCTTCTTCGGTTAAGCAGCATGAAATATCTCAATCCGTGAAAGCCGAAAAGAAAGAGGAAGCATCAGAAATCAAAAATATCGATTTAACTAAATTATCATGTCTGTATTTAGAAGACCAAGTTGATTCTCAAATATTATTCAAGGTGCAATTAAAAGACCTGAAGAGTGTGGAATTTGCTGATAGTTTCGAGGCGGCATTGCCATTATTAAAAACAAAGAAATTTGATTTCATTATGATGGATATCAATCTTAAAGGGGAATATAATGGTCTAGATGCATTAAGGATTATACAAAAGATGCCCGGCTATTCAAATACTCCAATAATTGCCTCGACTGCTTATCTATTGCCCGGTGATAAAGAGAATTTTATTGCAGCCGGATTCCGCGATTTTATACCCAAACCGTTAATGAGAGAAAAAATCTTAACAATCCTTAGGAAGATATTCGTTTAACACCATCTCTGAATTTGTATTCAAACTAAATATCAATAACTATACACCTTTAATAGTAATAAAATTACAAGATAATTTATCTTGACAGAAATCCGCTATTTTCTTATTTTACCATACAAATGTATGGTAAAATAAAGATGTCAATAGAACTCACAAAAATTCAGAAAGATATATTAGATTTCATTATAGAGAAGAGGTCTAATAATTCTATTCCACCTACGCTCTTGGAAATATCCGAAAAATTCGGTTACAAGAATCGTTCGACTGTTCAGCAGCATTTAAGTGCATTAGAAAAGAAAGGTTATCTAAAAAAGACTCCAAATAAATCGAGATCGATAGAACCGTTAATAGAGGATAAGATATTTGTTCCGCGTCCTGTACTTGGCGAAGTGGCAGCAGGTAATCCATTAGTTATATATCCTGATTCAATTGATTCGGTGGAACTACCGAGTTTCGTAAAAATTGCGGCTACTTCATTTTTATTACGTGTAAAAGGTGATAGCTTGAAGGACGCATATATTTTTAATGGAGATATTGTAATCGTAAATACAGCAGTACCAATTAAAAACGGTTCTTTTGTAGTGGCAGTACTTGATGATACTGCCGTAATAAAGCGATATATGAAATTTGGGGAGGAGATTGAACTCCGATCCGAGAATAAAGAATATAAAACTATAAAGATTAATTGCAATTACGAAGGGTTAAGATTAATTGGAGTTGCAGTCGGTATTTATAGAATTATGGATAGTAATTAAGAGAGGTAATTATGAAAGAGTTATTTAAGAATTACTACAATTCACCTATTGGTTTAATTGAGATAGCGGCAACACAAACAGATATAAAGGAAATATCTTTTATTGATTCTGAATTTACACTTAATACAAATTCATCTCCACTAGCCGATGAATGTTATAAGCAATTAGATGAATATTTTAAGGGGGAGAGGAGAGAATTTAATCTTCCGCTTGCTCCCGAAGGGACTGAATTTCAGAAAAGAGTATGGGATGAGTTATTAAAAATACCTTTTGGCGAAACTCTCTCTTACTTAAATCAGGCGGTGAATATCGGTGATAAGAAAGCGATTCGTGCAGTGGCGAGTGCGAATGGACAAAATAAGATTTCGATCATTATACCTTGCCACCGTGTAATAGGGACAGACGGCAGTTTAACGGGATATGCAGGGGGTTTATGGCGCAAAAAATGGCTTCTGGAGCACGAAGATAACTTAGTAGGAAAAGAGAAACAACTTAATTTTTTCGGTGAGGATAATGCCTGAAATATTTGTAGGCACAGCCGGCTGGTCGTATGATGATTGGAAAGAAGTATTTTATCCTTCCGCTCAATCAAAGAGTTTCGATTGGCTTACGTATTACTCTCAATTTTTTAATATTGTAGAAGTTAATTCCACTTATTATACATATCCCAGTCGAAAAGTAATCGAAGCATGGGTAAGAAAGACAGAAGAATTAGATGATTTTAAATTTATTATAAAGCTAAATCAAGATTTTACTCATAAGAAAATCTATTCAGAAGAAGAAATATTATCATTCAGATGGATACTTGATACGTTAAATAAGAATAATCGCTTGGCGGGAGTCTTAATCCAGTTCCCATATTCGTTCAATGAAACTACTCCACATGTAGAGTACTTGGGTAATTTACTTGAAGTTTTTGAGCAATATGAAATATTTCTTGAATTTCGGCATAATTCATGGCAAAAAGGAGAAATTGAAGAATTTGCAAAGGAAAAAGGGATTGCTATCTGCACAATTGACCAGCCGATTCTCGGTGCGGCAGTTTCATTTGAGCCAATAGTTACTTCAGAGAGTTATTACTTAAGGTTACATGGAAGAAACAAGAGCGAATGGAAAAATTCGATTAGAAATTTCGGAACAGATAAAACCTATTCTGAACAGAGTGCAAGATACGATTATTTATATTCTCCGGCTGAATTAATAGAAATTGAGATGAAAAGTAGAGAAGTATTTGATAGAGTAAAAAAGGTATTTGTGATATTTAATAATCACCCTAATGGAGGTGCAACGGTTAATGCTTTACAATTTCTCCACTTATTAAAAGACCGCACAAAAATTGCAATTCCGCCAACGATGTTAAAAACATATCCACGTTTAAAAAAGATTGCATTGGGATAAAAATGCTCCCACTTCATATTCATTCCAACTATTCCATTTTAGAGAGCGTGCTCCCGATTGAGAAAATAATTGAGCATGCTCTTTCAATAAAGAGTAGTTACTCAGTCTTGACCGATACAAATGGGATGTATGGTTTAATAAAATTTTATAAAGAATCTCTCGCCGTTGGACTAAAACCGATAATGGGTACTTTTATTACGGAGCCCTCGAATCCCGAGATTAATGTCATTCTAATTCCCCGAACGAAACTCGGTTTTGCGGGGATGTGTAAGATAATTACTTCACGAAAACTAAATGAAGAATTTTCATTGCTAAATCTTTCTCCACTTAATTTAAAGGAAATATTTTGTATCTCTTCTTCAATAGAGATAGTTGAGAAGTATTCAAAGATGAATGATATTTCAAAGAGTGTTTTTGCCGAATTAATATTTACCCCTTCGGCAATGAAAAAGAGTAAGTTGTTATTGCGGTATGCAAGAGAGAATAATATTCAAATAGTAGCATCGCATCCTGCATATATGGAAGATAAAGATGATTTCATGCTCCATAGGGTAGTTGCTTCGATAAGAGAGAAGAGCACGCTTAAGAATATCCCTGAGGAGAAAACGGTTGACGAAAATTATCATTTACTTAGTTCGGAAGAATTTATATCTGAATTTAAGGATATTCCAGATTCACTTGAGAATATAAATAATATTGTGGAGCATGTAAATATTGATTTAGGATTAGGGAAGAATAAATTTGTGGATGAGGAAAGCGGACTTCAATCGATTTATCATGAGGAATTGACAAATATCGTAAAGACAAATCTAAAGAAGATTTATAAAGTTTATGATGGAGCGGTAAGGGATAGAGTGAATAAAGAATTAGATGTAATTGATAAGCTCTATCTCTCAAAATATTTCTTAGTGATTTGGGATGTAGTTCAGGAAGCGATGCGAAGAGGAATGATGATGATCGGGCGTGGCTCGGCGGCTAATAGCATTGTCTGTTATGGACTCGGGTTTTCGCAGGTGGATCCTCTTAAATACGATTTTTATTTCGAGCGTTTTCTCAATTTTGCACGGAAATCTCCTCCTGATGTCGATTTAGATTTTTCGTGGAAGGAGAGAGATGAGATAGTAAAATATGTTTATGAAAAGCATGGTTATGATAAAGTAGCTATGATTTCGACAACGGTTACATTCAGAGCGCGTTCGGCTTTTAGAGAAACTGCAAAAGTATTCGGCATTTCGGATTCGGAGATATCGAAGTTCAGCAAGTTTATTCCATGGACAAGTGCTCAGAATCTTCCTGATATAGCCGAGAAATTCCCTGAGACGCGTTCTTTGAAATTTGATACGGAGCCATGGAAAACGATTGTAAAATTAGCCGCTCGATTAGCTTCATTCCCTCGTCATATAAGTATTCATCCGAGTGGATTGGTAATAAGTCCAAAGCCGCTTACTGACTATTTAGCTCTTCAATACGCGAAAAATAAGGGTTTAGGATTAATTATCACGCAGCCTGATATGTATGGGGTGGAGGATATCGGATTAATGAAGCTTGATCTTCTTAGTCAGCGTTCGCTTGGAGTATTGAGAGATACGATAAATAATATTGCCGAGGAAGTAGCCGAAGGGCATCCTATTAGCAGGGAATTAGTAATAAAAAGAATAAATGATATATCAAACGAAGGTAAACAGGATATGGGGACTGGTTTTTTGCGTGATGATTCTTTAGTAAGTTCCGATAAAAATGACCAAGAAAATGAGAAAGAAAATACAGGTAAAAAAGATAGAAGTTCATACGGGCGTTCTAGTAAAATTTTGCAGATATTCGGAACTAACGGAAATCAGATTGCATAGGCGCGTCTGAGTTTTTCTTTATCGAGCTTGGCAGCAAGCGCAAATTCTTCTTCTGCTACTTTTTCCACATCTCCGAAATAGTTATTCTCGGAGCTATCTTTGCGTGTAATTGAAAGAGTATCCATGCTCGAAAGGAGTTGCAGTTTTTCTACGATTATATTATTTCCGTTTTCTAAATCGGCTTTTCCTTCTAGCAGATAAGGTCCGGTAGAGATTGTTTGCTCGGCATAGATGCTATAAGTTTTTGGGAAAAAGACTGCTTCAAAAGTGCCCGATAGATCTTCGAGCGACAGAAATTTCATAATTTCTCCCTTCTTTGTTTTTATTCTTTTAGAAGCCATATACCAGCCGATCATTTTGATTCTTTTTCCTTTATAGTTTTTTAGATCGCTAGACTTCACTATATCGGGAGCAGATACGGCATTATGGAAGAATTGAAGAGGATGGCGGCTAACCATATATCCGAAAGTCTCATATTCGATTGAGCAGATCTCTTCTATTGAGTATTCAGTATTTGTTTTGATCTCCTCTTCGAGTCGGAAACTCTCATTCATAAATAGATCATTGTAACTATTATCTAAAATCTTTCTTTTATGATAATAGATATCGATCAAGCGCATTAAAGTGGGGCGAGTTTCTTTGAAGCAATCCATGGCACCGCATGCGATTAGTTTTTTCGTATGTTCATAACCGATGCCGGTGCGGACAATAAAATCTGCTAAAGAAACGAATTTACCATTGGAATTTCGTTCGCGGATAATATTTAATGCGAAGGAATTATCAAAACCTTTAATAGCGAGGAAGCCGAGTCTGATACTATTGCGGTCAGCTTTATATTCCCAGAGACTTTCATTGATTGAAGGGAGAAGGATTTTGATCCCCATTCTTTTTGATTCGTTTATATAAACTTCGGCGGAATAATATCCGCCGCCATTATTGAGTACATTTGCCATAAAATGGGCAGGGTAGTGGGTCTTTAGGAAAGCGACTTGAAAGGAAAGGAGAGCGAACGATGCGCTATGAGCTTTGCAAAAAGCATATCCGGCGAATGAATCGATCTGATCCCATAGTGCTTGAGCAATCTCTTGGCTATATCCGCGCGCATCGCAGCATTGAAAGAAGCGATTAATAAGCTGCTGCATTGCCGAATGGGAGCGCATTTTGCCGCTCATTGCTCTGCGAAGCAGATCGGCTTCTTCTAACGACATACCTACAACATGATGCACCACTTTAATCACATCCTCTTGATAGATCATCACTCCATAAGTTTCGCCTAAAAATTCCTCCATTTCGGGGATTAGATATTTCCTTTTTGAGGGTTGTTTATGCCGATCTATAAATTCCTGCATCATTCCGCTTTCTGCCACTCCGGGTCGGATTACCGAACTTGCGGCGGTGAGCATTTCGAATGTATCGCAATTAAGGCGTTTTAGTAATGAGCGCATTCCGGGTGATTCGATATAAAAGCAACCGATAGTATCGCCTCGCCGCATTAATTGCCGTGTCGCCTCGTCATTAAAGAGGAGTTCATAATCATAGATATCGAAGCCGACTTTATCGAAGCTTCCCCTAAAATGTGTATGCAATTTTACTATATTAGCGGGATTACCGGGAAGACGGTAATTTTGCATATCGATTATCGAGTCTTTTTGTTTGATATTGTCTTTAGAATTAAGCATATTTAGATAGTAAACATTTGTACACTATATTAACTGTTTAGAAGAGAAAATGCAAGTTAATTTTTATTTATATCACCGATATTTGAGATTGATCGAGATAAAAGAGGGAATATGAAAACGATCTTTCATCTTGATTTAGATGCATTCTTTGTATCGGTCGAAAGAGTATTAGATCCTTCATTGGAGGGAAAGCCTGTAATTGTGGGTGGAGACCCGAATAGCAGGGGGGTAGTGGCAGCATGTTCTTACGAAGCTAGAAAATATGGACTTCATTCGGCAATGCCGATAAAAACAGCGTTTAAGCTCTGCCCGCATGGAATATATCTACATGGAAGTCATAAAGAATACACTCGTTTTTCAAAGAATGTAAAGAAGATACTCGAGAATTATTCACCGATGATAGAGCAGACTTCGATAGATGAATTTTTCATGGATTTTACGGGCTGCGAATATATTTATGGTTCTCTTTTTATGTTTGCCTCCAAATTGCAGAGGGAGATTTGGGATAAGCTTTCGCTTCCATGTTCGATCGGGATCGGCAGGAATAAAAATGTGGCAAAGATTGGTTCGGATTGTATGAAGCCGAAAGGGATTACGTATATAATACCCGGATACGAGAAAGAGTTTCTTGCTCCGATGCCGATTTCAGTGATTCCGGGAGTGGGCAAAGTAACAGAGAGGACTCTCAATTCTAAAGGATTTTATATTATTTCTGATATACAAAACACTCCCGAAGATTATTTCTCTCTCCTATTCGGAAAGTATGGCACCTCGCTTTGGAATAGGGCGAATGGTGAAGGAAGCGATCTTTTAACTCTTGAACATAAAAGGAAAAGTATTTCCAAAGAAACGACTTTTGAAATTGACGTAGTCGATAAGAATGAATTGGAAATGGTTCTATTCAATTTAGTTTCTAAAGTGGCTCAAAGCATAAGGAACAAAAATTGGCAGACTTCCACAGTTGGGATTAAGTTAAGATATTCCGATTTTGGTACTATTATAAGGGATAAGACAATCACCGCAACCGATGATGATAAAATAATTTATGAGAATGTAGTAAAACTATTTCGGAATAATTATAATCGCCGGGTAGGGATAAGATTAATAGGGGTTCATACCACAAATTTCAGTGAAGCTGCGGAACAGGAATTTTTATTTGACGATTCACGAATTTCGCGCAAAAAGATGCTAAAAGCGGTTCAAAAGATAAGAGATAAATATGGATTTGATGCTATTATAGTCGGCGGAAATGAAAGTAAAAATATCCGATAAGGATATCTTTATTTTATCAAGATTTATTCTTATTTTAGGGGTCGAAAAAACAATTCTTATAAATAAGATAAAAGAACTTTATTTTCTAATGACCAATAGATAAGAGATGCTATTATCCTGTCTCGAACCTCAAAATGGCTCAAAAATAGAGAATTGCAATAAAAATAATGTGGCAAGGTTATTGAGTAGAAATAGCCGAATAATGTACAAATAATAATTTTTAATAAATCTTAAGGATGTTTAATGGAAAGAAGAAAAATAACCATTGACGGAAATGAGGCTGCTGCGCACGTTGCCTATCGGGTGAGTGAGGTAGTAGCTATATATCCAATTACACCATCATCACCGATGGGAGAACTCTCAGACGCTTGGTCTGCCGTAAAAACAAAAAACATTTGGGGTACAGTTCCATCTGTAACCGAAATGCAAAGTGAAGGCGGAGCTGCCGGTGCAGTGCATGGCTCATTACAAAGCGGAGCTCTTACAACTACATTTACGGCTTCACAAGGTTTGCTATTAATGATTCCAAATATGTATAAAATTGCCGGTGAATTAACTCCCGCAGTTTTCCATGTAACAGCACGTTCATTAGCAGCTCAAGGGTTATCGATTTTTGGTGATCATAGTGATGTTATGTCCACTCGTCAGACAGGATTTGGATTAATTTGTTCGAATTCAGTACAGGAAGTAATGGATACGGCAATGATTGCTCATAAAGCTTCATTAGAATCAAGAATTCCATTTGTTCATTTCTTCGATGGTTTTAGGACTTCGCATGAAGTGATGAAAATTGAGGAATTATCGGATGCAGATATTCGTGCAATGATAGATGAAGAATCGGTAAAGAATTTCAGGGCAAGAGCATTAACTCCGGATCGTCCATTTATACGCGGAACAGCTCAGAATCCCGATGTTTATTTCCAAGGCAGAGAAACTGTAAATAAATTCTATGATGCATGTCCTGATATCGTTCAGAATGCAATGGATAAATTTGCGGAAGTAACAGGTAGAAAATATAATTTATTCGATTATTATGGTGCTCCGGATGCTACAAGAGTAATTGTATTAATGGGTTCAGGCGCAGAAGCCGCCGAAGAAGCAGTTGATTATTTAACAGAAAAATTAGGTGAAAAAGTTGCTATCGTAAAAGTTAGACTATTCAGACCATTTTCTACAAAACACTTATTAAATGCTCTTCCAAAATCAGTTGAAAAAATAGCTGTATTAGATAGAACAAAAGAACCGGGTTCACTCGGCGAACCATTATATATGGATATTGTAACATCCATTTCAGAAGCATTTGTTAATGGAGAAACACAATTCGAAAAAATGCCTAAGGTTATTGGTGGAAGATATGGTCTTTCTTCTAAAGAATTTACACCTTCAATGGTAAAAGCTGTTTTCGATAATTTAAATCAAGAAAAGCCAAAAAATCATTTTACAATCGGTATTTATGATGATGTTACATTCACAAGTTTAGATTTTGATCTAGATTTTACGACTGAAACCGAGGACGTAAAAAGATGTTTATTCTATGGACTTGGAGCAGATGGTACAGTTGGAGCTAATAAGAATTCGATTAAAATTATAGGTGAAGAAACAGAAAACTTCGCTCAAGGTTATTTCGTATATGATTCCAAGAAATCAGGTTCTACAACTGTATCTCACTTAAGATTCGGTAAAAAACCGATTCGTTCGACATACTTAATCCAAAAAGCACAATTTGTCGGATGTCATCAATTTAATCTATTAGAGAAATTCGATGTATTAGAAAATATAGTTGATGGAGGAACTTTCTTATTAAATAGTCCTTATCATCAGGATGAAGTTTGGGAAAAATTACCAAAGAAAACACAGCAGCAAATTATTGATAAGAAATTAGAATTTTATGCTATCGATGGCAATACCGTAGCTCTTAATACCGGAATGGGTGCAAGAGTAAATACAATTATGCAGACCTGCTTCTTTGCAATCTCGGGTGTATTACCAAAAGACGAAGCTATCGAACAGATAAAGAAATCAATTAAGAAAACCTATGGTGCAAAAGGTGATGAAGTAGTTAGAAAGAACTTTGAAGCAGTAGATCAAACATTAGTTAATCTCTTCAAAATCAATATACCTGAAACTGCTACAAGTACAATTGAAATTCCATCGATTGTTTCTGACAAAGCACCGGATTACGTAAAAGATGTATTAGCAAGAATGATGGAAGGAAAGGGAGATTTTGTAACGGTAAGCCAAATGCCTGTTGATGGAACATTCCAATCAGGAACTACTAAATGGGAAAAAAGAAATATTGCATTAGAAATTCCGGTATGGGATCCTGAAATTTGTATTCAATGTAATAAATGTGCTATGGTTTGTCCTCATGCTGCTATCAGAGCAAAAGTATATGGCAAATCGGAATTAGAAAATGCACCAGCAACATTTAAATGGATGGAAGCAAAAGGTAGAGAATTCCCAGAAAATTCGGTTTATACAATTCAAGTAGCTGCAGAAGATTGCACGGGATGCGAATTATGTTTTGAAGTATGTCCCGCAAAGAACAAAAAAGAAGTAAAATTAAAAGCATTAAATATGGCTCCTCAAATTCCATTAAGGGAACAAGAAAGAGCAAATTATGATTTCTTCTTGAATTTACCTGAATTTGACAGAACAAAAGCTAATTTAACAACGGTTAAAGGAAGCCAATTATTAGAACCACTATTTGAGTATTCAGGAGCTTGTTCAGGATGCGGAGAAACACCGTACGTAAAATTAGTTTCTCAATTATTCGGAGATAGAACTATCGTAGCAAATGCTACCGGATGTTCATCAATTTATGGCGGTAACTTACCAACAACTCCATGGTCAATGAATAAAGAAGGAAGAGGACCGGCTTGGTCAAATTCTTTATTTGAAGATAATGCTGAATTCGGAATGGGTATGAGACTTTCTATCGATAAACAAACTGAATTTGCAAAAGAATTATTAGTTACTCTCAAGAATGAAATCGGAGAAGCATTAGTTGATTCATTATTAAATGCTGATCAAACGAATGAAGTAGGAATTTATGAACAAAGAGAAAGAGTAGAAGAATTAAAAAAGAAAATAGGTTCATTAAAAACTCCGGATGCCGAGAAATTATTAGAATTAGCAGATTATTTAGTTAAGAAATCTGTCTGGATAATGGGTGGTGACGGATGGGCTTATGATATTGGATATGGTGGATTAGATCATGTAATGGCATCAGGGAAAAATGTTAATATCCTTGTTTTAGATACCGAGGTATATTCAAATACCGGCGGTCAGATGTCTAAATCGACAAGCTTTGGTGCAGTTGCAAAATTTGCTGCCGCAGGAAAGGCAACAGGTAAGAAAGATTTAGGTATGATGGCAATGATTTATGGAAATGTTTATGTTGCCAAAGTGGCTATGGGTGCAAATGATGCACATACAATTAAAGCATTCTTAGAAGCTGAAGCTTATGAGGGACCATCGTTAATTATTGCATATAGCCATTGTATTGCACATGGTATTAATATGGCAAAGGGATTAGAACAACAAAAATTAGCGGTTGATAGCGGTCACTGGCCTCTATTCAGATACAATCCAAATAATTTATTAGAAGGAAAGAATCCATTAAAACTTGATTCAAAAGAGCCAAAAATTAGACTTCAAGATTATATTTATACTGAAACGAGATATAAGATGCTTACAAAATCCCATCCTAATGAAGCTAAAGAGTTATTAAAATTAGCCCAAGAAGATGTATTAAAGAGATGGAAATTATATGAGCAAATGGCATCATTTGATTTTAGTGATAAAAAAGAAACAACAAACTAATTAAGATAAGTTTAATTGAAAAATTGGAGATAAAATGGATTTAACAACAAAATATATGGGATTGCAATTAAAGAATCCGATAGTTCCATCAGCATCGCCTCTTTCACAGAGTGTAGATTCCGTTAAAGCAATGGAAAATGCAGGTGCCGCAGCGGTAGTAGTGTATTCATTATTTGAAGAGCAGATATCACATGAATCAGGTGAATTAGATCACTATCTATCTTATGGATCAGAAAGTTATGCAGAGGCAACGAGCTATTTCCCGGAGCCGGACCATTTTCACTTAACGCCGTATCAGTATTTGGATCATATTGCCGACCTTAAAAAATCGGTCAAGATTCCAATTATTGGGAGTATTAATGGTGTGAGCAATGGCGGATGGGTAAAATATGCCAAGAGTATTGAAGACGCCGGAGCAGACGCTTTAGAATTAAATTTATACTACATTGCTACAAATCCGAACATAACCGGTTCGGAAATCGAAAATATGTATGTTGATACTCTTCAAGCAGTTAAAAGCAACGTAAAGATTCCTGTATCAGTAAAATTAAGTCCATTTTTTTCTTCGATGTCTAATATTGCAAGAAGATTGGATAATGCGGGTGCTGATTCATTGGTATTATTTAACCGTTTTTATCAACCTGATTTTGATTTAGAAAAATTAGAAGTAGTACCTAATTTAGTATTAAGCTCAAATTGGGAAATGCGACTACCATTAAGATGGATTGCAATTTTATATAATAATGTAAAATGTAGCTTAGCAGCAACAAGCGGGATTCATACTCACGAGGATGTAATAAAAGTGATGATGGCAGGTGGTGATATTGCAATGGTATGTTCTGAATTATTGAAAAATGGAATTTCGAGAATTACTGATATCCTGAAAGGATTAGAAGATTGGATGAGAGAAAATGAATATAATTCGATCGATTTGATGAAAGGTAGCATGAGTCAAAAATCAGTAGCCGAACCGGCTGCATTTGAACGTGCAAATTATATGAAGACATTACAAAGCTATAAAATTCTCGCATAATCATAAAAAAAGGCAGGCTCAAAACCTGCCTTTTTTATTTCTTTAGTGCATATATCCAATCTCTTAGTTATATTAAATTCCTAAATCAATTATTACTTTAAACTTTTCCCCTACAAACCAAAATGAAAGAGTTTTATCACAAATGGTACACTCAATATTTGAGTAGAGATTTTGAAATGTTAGTATTTGGAGATTCAGGATATCCGGTTGTTTTATTCCCCACATCTAAGGGAAGATTTTTTGAGAATAAGGATTTCGGATTAATAGATTCAATTTCTCATTTAATTAATGAAGGTAAAATCAAAGTTTACTGTCCTGATAGTTTAGATGCAGAGAGTTGGTATAATTATAACATTCATCCCGCAGATAGAGTAAAAACGCATATAGCCTATGAAAAATGTATTTTGAACGATGTAATAGAATTTGCGAAATATGAGACCGGATTTCCAAAGGTTGCAGTAGCAGGCTGCAGTTTTGGAGGATATCATGCCTTAAATATTGCTTTTCGTCATCCGGATAAAGTAGGATATCTTTTTAGTATGGGAGGAGCGTTTGACATCAAGCAGTTCATAATGGGTTATTATGATGAAAACAGTTATTTCAATAATCCACCTGATTATATGCAAAATATGTATGATCCATGGTATTTAGATCAGATTAAGAAAATGGGTATTGCATTAGGAACGGGCGAATGGGATATCTGTTTAGGTGAAAACAAAAGAATGTCTTCAATTTTAGCAGAAAAAGGAATTCCACATTGGTTAGATATTAGACCACAGACGGGGCATGATTGGAACTGGTGGAAAGAAATGTTTCCGTCCTATTTATCCCAAATTAAATTATAGGTGAATATGAAAAAGATCGGTATTTTATTCGGGCAAGAAAATACATTCCCTCCTGCGTTTGTAGAAAAAATAAATTCTATGAATGAAGCGGGGATTAGCGCAGAATTTGTTCAGCTTAATAAAATAATTCAAGGTGAACCACTTTCTTATGATGTTATTATTGATCGTATATCTCAGGATATTCCTTTTTATAGAGCAGTCCTAAAAAACGCAGCGATATCAGGTACTGCTGTAATAAATAATCCATTCTGGTGGAGTGCGGACGAGAAGTTTTTTAATAATGCACTAGCAGTAAAAATTGGTGTCCCTGTCCCTAAGACAGTTCTACTTCCTTCTAAAAATCATCCACCTGATACTAATGAGAAATCGATGAGAAATTTAGAATATCCTTTGGATTGGGACGGGATATTTAAGTATATCGGATTTCCGGCATTTTTCAAACCTTATGCGGGCGGAGGATGGAAAAATGTTTATAAACTCCATAATGAAGAAGAGTTTTTTACTGCTTATGCAGAAACGGGTACATTAGTTATGATGCTTCAAGAAGAGATCGATTTTACAGATTATTATAGATGTTATTGCATCGATGGAAGAGATGTAAGGATCATGGCTTATGACCCAAGACAGCCGCATCATCTTCGCTATGTTCAGAATCCAAAACCGATAGAGAAGAAGATGTATAATCTTATTGAAGAATATGTATTGAAGCTCAATACTGCTTTAGGATATGATTTTAATACTGTAGAATTTGCCATAAGAGACGGCGTTCCTTATGCAATCGATTTTTGCAATCCGGCACCAGATGCCGATATTTATTCGGTGGGTGAAGAGAATTTTAATTGGGTGGTAAATGCAGCGGCAAAGATGGCGATTAGAAAAGCCAAAGAACATAAACCGGGTAAGAATAATCTTACTTGGGGAACGTTTATTAATTCCTTTGTAAATGACAAATCCTTTAAGTAGGGAGCATTATGGCAGATGATAAACTATTCTCGATTGGAATTGAAGAAGAATTTCAAATTATAGATCCCGTTACACGCGAATTAAAATCGCATATTCAACAGATTCTTGACGAAGGAAAGATGATTCTTCAAGAACAGGTTAAGGCAGAGATGCATCAATCCGTTGTGGAAGTCGGCTCTAATGTATGCGGGAATATTAAAGAAGCACGATTAGAAGTCGTAAAGCTCCGTTCTAGCTTAGCTAAGATAGCAAGAGCGCAAGGATTAGAGATTGCGGCAGCCGGAACTCATCCATTCTCTAAATGGGAAGATCAGAGTATCACAAATCATCCTCGCTATCATAGTGTAGTAGAAGATATGCAGCAGGTAGCGCGTGCTAATTTGATCTTTGGTCTTCATGTTCATGTTGGACTTGATAATAAAGAAGATATGATTCATATAATGAATGCCGTAAGATATTTTCTTCCGCATATATTTGCTCTTTCTACAAGTTCACCATTCTGGAAAGGGAGGAATACGGGTTTCAAATCGTATCGTGCTAAGATATTTGATCGTTTTCCAAGAACCGGAATTCCCGATCACTTTAACAGTAGAGGTGAATTTGATTCCTATGTTGATCTGCTAATTAAAACAGGTTGTATCGATAATGCAAAAAAAATCTGGTGGGATGTAAGACCTCATCCTTTTTATCCGACTTTGGAAATTAGAATATGTGATATTCCGATGTTAGTCGATGAGACTATTGCTATTGCAGCAATGATTCAAGCCGTGGTTGCAAAGCTTCATAAACTCTTAAAGAAAAATCTTGGTTTTAGGTTATATAGAAGAATTTTAATAAATGAAAATAAGTGGCGAGCTGCTAGATATGGACTCGAAGGAAAGATGATCGATTTCGGGAAATCGGCTGAAGTCGATACTATATCATTGATTTATGAATTACTTGAATTTGTAGATGAAGTGATTGATGAACTTGGAAGCAGAGAAGAGATAAATTATATTCATGAAATGATTAAGATGAAAACCGGTGCTAAAAGGCAATTGGATGTATTTGAAAAAACCGGAGATTTAAGGAAAGTGGTTGATTATATTATTCAGCAGACTAATCAAGGATTGAATTTATAGATGATTCCGGAGATAAGAGAAAAATTTAACCGTCAGTTTTCAAGTGAGCAATATTCGGAATATTTAAGAAAAATTTGGCAGGTAACAGATAATATTGAAGATTTTCGTTTATGTGAAACACCACTTTATCTTTCGGATGAACTGACGGAAAAATTAATCGAAAGTGGCGATAAAATTGCTCGGCATTTAACAGATAATGAATTTCTTAAGAATTCCATTAAGGCAGTACCGGAAGATTATTTTGTCCCGGGGAAATCCGATCATCCACAATTTCTTCAAATAGATTTCGCGGTTACAATTGATGCAGATGGCTCATATAAACCAATGTTAATTGAATTACAGGGATTTCCATCTCTTTATTGTTTCCAGACATTAGTCGATAAAATCAATAGGGAAGAATGGGGTGTCGAAGAAGGGTATGATTCTTATTTTAATGGCTATAATTTTGAGTCTTATATTGATGCTTTCCGCAAGATTGTTTTAGGCAATTCATCTCCCGAGAATGTAATACTTTTAGAAATTACTCCGAATCAACAAAAGACAAGGATCGATTTTTTGATGACAAAGGAATTGATTGGAATCGAGCCAGTGTGTATATCCGAGATTATTGTCGAAGGCAGAAAACTTTATTATTTGAAAGATGGAAAGAAGACTTTAATTGAAAGAATTTATAACCGCGTAATATTTGATGAACTAAAAAGAACAGATATCAAGTACGAAATAGATTTTAAGAAAGAGTATGATATCGAATGGGTGGCTCACCCAAATTGGTTTTATAGAATTTCAAAATATTCCTTGCCGCAATTAAAATATGATTGTGTTCCAGAGACATATTTCCTAAATGAATTTGATATTGAGAAACATGATATCAGAGAATTTGTTTTGAAGCCACTCTATTCCTTTGCCGGAAGCGGAGTGAAAGTAAATATCACAAAAGACGATATTGAAGCTATTCCCGATAAAGAAAATTTTATAATACAGAAAAAAATAAATTATGCACCTTTGATAAAAACTCCTAATGGATACTCGAAAGTGGAAATTAGATTGATGTATTTATGGGACAAAGTGCCAATACTTGTTAATAATTTAGTTCGCACGAGTAAAGGTGAAATGATGGGAGTGGATTTTAATAAAGGCAAAACTTGGGTGGGCTCAAATATCGCATATCACAGAAAATAAAAAACTACAACATTCCGTTATTCTAGGGAAAGAGAGATTTTTAACGCTCTATCCAGTTTTAAAATTTCCTGTTTTGATAGAGAGCCAAATTTTGTGATAAGTCTTAATTCTTTATCAACAGTTCTTATCTGACCGCAGTCAATATAGCTGTCTTCCTGAAGTCCACACTTACCTTTTTTTAATAATACCATTATTGGAAGTAACTTAGTTATTTCCTTTAAACTTGATATAGGTGCAATAATAACTACGGGACTAAATTTATTCCCTACATTGTTCTGAATAATTACAGCAGGTCTGGATTTACCAATTTCACTGCCAATAATAGGGTCGAGATTTACAAGATATACATCGCCTCGAATTAGTGGGTACTCAATCCCAGAATTATTCTTTATCTGCATATTTCCACTCATCTTGAGATTTTTTGTAGTAAGCGTTATTGGCAATATACCCTTCTTCAAGTTCTTTATCTAATTCTTCTTTCTCAATTTGTTCAATATAATTTTGTAAAGCGTTTCTTCCAATTTCACTTATAGATAATTTTGTTCTCTTTGAAATTCGATTAACTTTATGAGATAATTCTCTATTTATGAAAAAACTTAATCTTTCCTTTTTATTTTTTGACTCTATAATTGACATATTAATTTCACTAATTATTTATTTACACACTAATATGTGTAAATAAATGTGTAAAAACAAGTGTATAAATAGGCATAAAATAATTCGCATTTATTTCTAATTTTTAGATGAAACCTTTTTAAAACAAAAATGTTCTTGGTTTCATTAAAGCGGAAAAATTTCTCATCTGATTTTATTGAATAAATAGAAGTTTCATTAGTTGAGACATTGTAATTATTTTGAATATTGTTTTTTAGAAAATTCATAGGAATTATCTCATATTTCAAAATTATTACTGTCAAACAAATAAAATATTTGAGTAATCACAGAGGGAATAAAGGGTTTAAAGACAGAAAAGCCCTGATTAACAGGGCTTATAATGGATAATGTACCGAAGGCCGGACTCGAACCGGCACGAAGTTTGAGCCTCACTGGATTTTGAGTCCAGCGCGTCTACCAATTCCGCCACTCCGGCATTAGTATCTTTTATTTCAAAATTGAACATAAAAGATATACTTCTACAACTCAAAATTCAAGTATTGTTTCATCTTATCAATATATTTTCATTCTTTTCCGTTAATATATTTGAGGGGCGTTCTCTATTTGTGTAAATTTGTGAATTAAAAATTTATTGCTTGGTATAATATGGAAAATGATTTAAACAAATCTAACAAATCCAAAAATTTCATTTATGAAATAATTGATAATGATAATAGAACAGATAAATGGGGGAATAAGGTACATACACGTTTCCCTCCCGAACCAAATGGATATCTCCATATCGGACATGCAAAATCGATCTGCTTAAATTACGGTATTGCACGCGACTATAATGGAAAATTCAATCTTCGATTCGATGATACTAATCCGAGCAAAGAAGAACAGGAATATGTTGATTCTATTGTAGAAGATGTAAAATGGCTGAAAGCCGATTTTGAAGATAGAATTCTTTTCGCTTCCGATTATTTCCAGCAAATGTATGATTATGCAGTGGCACTAATTAAAAAGGGCAAGGCTTATGTATGTGATTTGAATGCAGATGAGATTAGAGCAAATAGAGGTACGTTGACTGTTCCCGGTATTGATTCACCATTCAGAGGCAGAAGCATAGAAGAGAATTTGGACTTACTAACAAGAATGAAAAATGGTGAATTTCCAAATGGTTCTAAAACATTAAGAGCAAAAATTGATATGGCTTCTCCTAATATTAATTTACGCGACCCGATTATGTACCGTATTGTTCATGAGGAGCATCACAGACAAGGAAATAAATGGTGCATTTACCCTACTTACGATTGGGCGCATGGAATTGAAGATTCTATCGAAGGAATCACTCATTCAATTTGTACTTTGGAATTTGAAAATCACAGACCGTTATATGATTGGTTTTTGGATTCACTCGAAGTTTATCATCCACAGCAGATCGAATTTGCACGATTGAATTTAAGTTACACAGTAATGAGCAAAAGGAAACTTTTGCAGTTAGTTCAAGAAAAATATGTTGATGGATGGGACGATCCAAGAATGCCAACCATTTCAGGATTAAGAAGGAGAGGTTATTCGGCTGATTCAGTTATCAATTTTGCAGAGATCGTAGGTGTGGCAAAGAGAGATGCGATGACAGATATAGCGCTACTCGAATTTGCTGTGAGAGAAGACCTGAATAAAAAAGCAAATCGTGTAATGGGTGTGCTGGCTCCGATCAAAGTGGTTTTAACAAATTATCCAAAAGATCAGATAGAAGAATTAGAAGCAATTAATAATCCGGAAGACCCGAATGCAGGAAAAAGAATTTTACCTTTTTCAAATGAATTATATATTGAATCAACTGACTTTATGGAAGTCCCACCAAAAGGATTCCATCGACTAGTACCGGGCGGTGAAGTTAGATTGCGTTACGCTTATATAATAAAATGCGAAGAAGTCATTAAGGACGAATCGGGGAAAGTAATAGAGTTACATTGCACTTATGATATAGATACCAAGAGTGGAGTAGGCACTTCGACAAAAAAAGTTAAAGGTACAATTCATTGGGTATCTGCCGGTCATGCAATTGATGCAGAGATTCGTTTATACGATAGACTATTCAATGTGGAAGATCCTGCCTCTGAAAAAGATAAAGATTATTTGGAATTATTAAATCCTAATTCATTAGTAGTTCTTGAAGGGGCAAAACTAGAGCCTTCATTAAAGGATGCCAAAGTTGGTGAACATTACCAATTTGAACGAACGGGATATTTTTGTGTCGATTCAAAATACAGTTCAGGACAAAAATTAGTTTTTAATAGGACAGTTACTTTAAGAGATAGTTGGACGAAAAAAGAGGGTAAAAGCTAGATAGCTTTTACCGCTTTTTCAATTCTCGAGATAGTTTTTTCTTTACCAATGATGTAAAGTATATCATAGACTCCGGGTCCGGTACTCATACCGGAAACGGCAAGGCGCAATGGATGAATTAATTTACCGGCACCGATTCCTTTTTCTGCCGCTAATTCTTTTAATGGTTTTTCAAAATCATGCTTATTTGTAATCTCTTCAAGCAGAGAAAATCTTTTTGCAAGTTCACTCAATAATTCAGGAGTTTCTGGTTTCCAATTTTTTGTTTTTGATTCTTCTTCGTAGCTAATAGGATCGCTAAAGAAGTAAGGACTTTTCTCCAATATTTCTTTAGTACTTGCAACTCTCTCGATCATTGAATCGATAACTAAAGAAAGATATTCCTCAGAATATTTTTTGTCATTGAATTCAGAATTTGCGATATCAGATTTAAGTTGATTCAGAAGACTATCTTTAGGCAACTTTCTAAAATGTTCTGTATTTAGCCAATTAAGTTTCTGAATATCGAATACTGCACCTGAATTATTTACTCTATCTAAAGAGAACTTTTCGATCAATTCATCCATATAATAAAATTCTTTATCATCGCCTGCATTCCAACCGAGAAGAGCAACAAAATTGACAAGTGCTTCTGGAGAATAACCTTTAGCACGGTAATCTTCAACGGCTACATCGCCTTGACGTTTACTAAGTTTAGTTTTATCAGGATTGAGCAAAAGAGGGAGATGAGCGAATAGCGGTATTTCCCAACCAAAAAAATTATAAAGCAAGACATGTTTTGGTGTGGAGCTTAGCCATTCTTCACCGCGGATAACATGAGATATTTCCATTAAATGATCATCAATAACATTAGCCAAATGGTAGGTAGGGAAACCATCGCTTTTTATAAGTACTTGATCGTCAATAGTGGCAGTATCAAACTCAACACGATTTCTAATGATGTCATTGAAAACTATTTTTTCGCCGATTGGAACATTGAGGCGAATAACAAAAGGCATACCGGCATCTAAATTATCCTTTATTTGAGCATCTGAAAGAGAGAGGCAATGTTTATCATATTTAGCCTGAAGGTTTTTACTTTTTTGTTCGTCTCGCAATGTAGTTAATCTATCCGGAGTACAAAAACAATAGTAGGCATTTTTCTTTTCGACTAATTCAGCAGCATATTTATTATAAATATCTAATCTTTGAGATTGAAAATAGGGACCAAATCCACCATCTTTATCGGGACCTTCGTCAAATTCTAATCCGGCCCATTTAAGTGCATTAATTAAATTTTCTACTGCACCTTCTACATAGCGGGATTGATCGGTATCTTCAATTCGAAGAATGAATTTACCACTGTTTCTTTTTGCAAAAAGATAATTATAAAGCGCTGTCCTAAGTCCACCGACATGAAGATAGCCAGTGGGACTTGGTGCAAATCTCACCCTAATATTTTCCATTATTATTTCTCCTAGAACAAACCGGGGAACTAAAGTTTGTTTGTATAATATTTTACTTTTTCAATAAAGTCTTTGCTATCGATCGGTTTAGGAATATAATCAGTAGCACCGGATTCAAGACATTTTTCTCGATCACCCTTCATAGCAAATGCAGTTAAAGCAATTATTGGAGTGTCTTTATATTCAGGAAGTTTTCTTATTTTCTCGGTAGCTTCAAATCCATTCATAATCGGCATCTGCATATCCATCAAGATTAATGAGAAAGTTTCTTTTTGTGCCATCTCAAGAGCAGCTTCGCCATTTTCAACAACTACGATATTTTCAAAATTATTTTTCTTTAATAGTCTTGTTACAATTATTTGGCTATGTTTATAATCTTCAGCCAATAAAATTTTTACTACATTATCATCTTTTTGAATAACATCTTCAACTGGAGGGGGAGTATCATATCGATTTATCATCATATTTATAGTATCAGCAAGGTCTTCGATATTAGTAGATTTTTTATCGAGAAGATCAGAGAATAGTCCTTCGATACTCTTTAAGTCTTCTGCATAATTCTCTTTCCCTGTATAAATTATGATGGGAAGATGAGTAAATTTCTTTTCTGACTTAATTAGTTTTATTAGTTCAAATCCGTTAGGAGATGGCATATCAAGATCAACTATTGCCAAATCAATATCTAAATCGTTAATGATTTCCATTACATTAGCTGAAACATTTTCGGCTATTGCATTAAATCCTGCGCTTTCGATTGCTTTCTTTACGAGATTAAGAGTTGGGAGATCGTCATCAACACATAAAATATTGGAATCTTTTTTTAATTTATAGCTAGTGAGTACTTCAACAAGGAAATTATAATTTATTGGTTTAATAAAATATTCAACCGCTCCCATCATAAATGCTTTTTGCTGTTCCGGTTCCACAGAACAAACAATTACAGGAATATTCTTGGAATTCGGATGTTCATGTAATTTCTTAAGAAGCTCCAAACCATTAGATGAAGAAATTTCAATATCTAAAATAATCGCAAGAAATTGTTCTTTATTTATTAGAGCGAGCGCTTGCTCTTCAGAATTAACAAGAGTAGGATTATAACCCCATTTGTTTAGATAATTACTCATTAATTTAGAAGTCGCATAATCTTCTTCTATTACCATTACTTGATTATGCAAAGTAGGTTTTGGTAATTGAGAAAGAGTATTTTCTATCGAACTGTTTGTAATACCGGAACTCAAGGTAAAACTAAATGAAAGACCGCCTGATTCAGATTTAGATACCGTAATATTACCACCTAAGGACTCTACATATTTTTTGAGAAGAGTAAGAGTTAATCCGGATACAGTTGTACTCTTAGATTCTTCTACTTTAGTGATAGCAAATGGTTCAAATAATTTTGGTAATAGTTCTTGAGGTATTCCTTTACCATTATCCGAAATCGAAATTTTAATAAGATTGTCCTTGGTCAATGAGGCATCTATTTTTATTTCACCTCTTTGAGTCAACACAATATTTAATTGGAGTAGATTTATTAAAATGTAGCGTAATTTCTGTTCCTCTAATTGGAATTTTGTATTTATGGATTCTGAGCAAGATAGACTGAATTGGATATTCCCGGATTTCAATTTGTTTTTAAATATTTCAGTAACTTCGGTCATTACTTCGCAAACATTCGATAACTTAACATTTTTTGAAATTGTGCCCGAATCAATTTTAGCTAAATCAGATAAATCATTTATGTTCATTAAAAGAGTTTGGGCATTTCTTTTAATAGTAGAGAGATAATCGTTATTAGAGTTAGCTAAATTTTCTTCTGCAAGCAAACTAATAAAACCAATAATCGAATTAGTTAAATTTCTAAGTTCATGCGAGGAATCTAAAACAAGTTTATTAAAGGGGAGGTCATTAATTTGAATAGAGCCGCCCTTTATATTAAGCCAAATAGCGATATGTGATTTTAGCAAAGTTAAAAGATCGTACAATGAATCTTTATCGGTATTTGAGAATGGTGTTTTCTTAGCAATTTTAATTAAAATAGATTCATTAATTCCTACTTGGAATGAAGAGCATCCCTCATAGATAACGAATTCAGATATTTGCAATTGGCAGTTAGAATCTGAATTAATAGCGAAAGGAACATTCAGATTAGAGATGGAAGAGCACCCGTCACAAGAAAATTTTGAACCTTTAATATAATTTTTTCGGGCATTAGTTGATCTTCCAAGAGTTAAATATTCTCGACCGATAGTTTTAAATAGTACTACGGCTTGAAGATCCAATTCATTAGCTAAGAAATTACAAGTATCATCAATAAATGAATCCTTACCATTCAATGCAGTTTCAATTAAAGAATTTACTTTAGAGATTAGTTCTAAGTTTACGCTGTTAATCATAATATGCCAATTTGTTTATCAGTCAAAAATAAGTAATTTTAAATAAAAATATATAGATTAAAGAAAGAAAGAGAAACAAAACAAAAAAAAAGGGCTAAAAGCCCTTTTTTTACTTTGTATCTTTTGTGGGAATAATTCTATTTTCAAGAACATTGTCAATAAGTTTATAATCTTTAGCTTCTGCCGAACTAAGATAGAAATCTCTTTCACAATCTTTAGTGATTTGTTCCATAGCTTTGCCAGAGTGTTTCGCTAATATCTTATAGATAGTTTCGCGGGTTTTAATCATTTCTCTAGCATGAATTTCAATATCGGTAGTTTGACCTTGAAGCCCGCCTACCCAAGGCTGATGAATCATAATTCTTGAATTAGGAAGAGCAGAACGTTTATTAGCAGCACCGCCTGCAAGAAGTACTGCACCCATGCTGGCAGCCAAACCAACGCAAATAGTAGCTACATCATTTTTAATATAATTCATGGTATCATAGATTGCTAAACCAGCCGATACACTCCCGCCCGGAGAATTTATATATAAGAATATATCTTTTTCGGCATCTTCAGCTTCAAGAAATAATAATTGAGCAACAATTAAACTTGCTATATGGTCATCTACCGGAGTACCTAGGAAAATAATTCTTTCTCTTAAAAGTCGAGAAAATATATCCATACCACGTTCGCCGCGTCCGGTTTGTTCAATTACATAAGGAACGAGTTGATTATAAATCTCTGGTTTCATTATTCTTTATCCTTTTTAGATTTTTCTTCTGCATCAATTTCAATTGGTTTATTGTTTGATTTAAGAAAATCCATCACTTTCTCTTCAAGAAGTGCATCTATTCTATTATTCTCTTTATAGTAATTCATTAATTTATCTATCGAGATACCTGTCTTTTCTGATTCAACTTTAGCCAATTCTTCTAATTGAGATTCATCGACTTTAATATTTTCTTTTTCGGAAAGGTTTTCTAAAATTATCTGCCATTTAGCATTCCAAAGAGAACGAGGACGATAGTATTCAGATACTGCTTTCTCATCGAAATTTTTATTGCCATAACGAGCAGCATTTTTTCTTTCCATCTCAATAAATCTTTTATGTACCATATCAACATAGCCTTTAGGTGCTTCAAAATCGTTATTCTTAACTATTTTATCGAGTAAAGAATTGATATAAATCTCTTCCGATTGCTGAGTGTAGAACTTTGAAAGATTTTCTTTAATTTGTTCTTCTAATTCAGCAGCATTATTTGCTTTATTTTTAGTTACAGTTTTAACGAGATCATCGGTAAGTTCGGGGAACTCGATCTTTTCAATTTTTGTAATCTCTGCTACATAATGATATTCTTCAACGTGTTTTTCTTCTCCATGATAATGTTCATCGGTAAATGAGAAAGAGAAAGATTCGCCTACTTTTTTACCAATTGCATTTTCGACAATATCTTTATTTACTTTTTCGTCATTAAGTTGAATGACAATATTTTCGCTTGGAGGTTGCTCCATAGAAACACCATCTTTATCGGTGCGAAGTAAATTTACTGTAATTCTAAAATCTTTATTCTCGATAACCTCAGCAGGATTGTATTGAATATGAGCTTTAAGAAGGTGTTCTTTTTCTTTATCAATTTCTTCTTGACGAAGTTTGAAGATTGGTTTTTCAATTTCAAGATTAGTATAATCTTTTAGTTCTAATTTAGGTTTGATTTCGAAATTCACTTTAAAGAATAATTTTTCATCAGGAACGAAATCGATATCAGTTAATTGAGGCGTACTGATTGGCTGCAATTTATATTCATCAATAACCTCCCAGAACTTTTTCTGAGCGATTTTTTCACTTGCAGTGTATTCAATTGCTTCTTTATACATTTTTTTGATCATTGAAATGGGGACTTTACCTTTACGGAATCCGGGCATTTCAATTCTTTTACTTTCTTCTTTGTAGGCATTTTCGATATCAACTGTTATTTCGGTATAAGGGATGGTAACTTCGATTTCTTGAACACTATTAACAGGGTCTTTAATTACAACTTCCAACGTAACCTCGTATTTGATTTTATATTTTAATACTAGTACGAAAGGGGGGACTCGAACCCCCACATCCTACGGATACTAGATCCTAAGTCTAGCGCGTCTGCCAATTCCGCCACTCTCGCAAAAAAGAATAATAAAATTAACTCTATATTTACGAAAAATCAAGAATCTTAAACTCTCATTTATTAATTTTCGGAATATAATATGATTTTACTCAAAATTATTCTCATTTTATGTCTAACAATCTTTATATTTATACATTATTAAATCCAAAGGTGTATGGAAAATCTAATTGGTAAGACAATTGATAATTATAAAATAGTTTCTGTTCTTGGTAAAGGAGGAATGGGAATTGTTTATAAGGCTTATGATACAAAGCTAGATCGATATGTAGCGATCAAAATGTTAACACCACAGATGACTGATAAAATTCGTTTTATTGATCGTTTCAAAAGAGAAGCAAAAAACCATGCTAAATTATCTCATCCTAATATTGTTACTGTATATGGATTTATAGAATATAGTGATTTCCTTGGTATTGTAATGGAATACGTAGAGGGAGAGAGTTTAGATAAAGTTTTACAGAGACAGGGTAGAATTCACCTTTATGATATAATATATATTATGAGGCAGGTATTATATGGGCTTGGTTATGCTCATAAGAAAGGATTTGTTCACCGCGATATAAAGCCTTCAAATATAATGCTTAATAAAGAAGGTATAACGAAGATAATGGATTTTGGTATTTCAAAATCATTATTCGATAAAGATCTTACAAAGACCGGATCAAAAGTTGGGACAGTTTTCTATATGAGTCCTGAACAGGTTAAAGGATTAGATGTAACGCATTTAAGCGATGTTTATTCATTGGGCTGTACTTTATATGAAATGGCGGCAGGTAATCCTCCTTTTAATTTTGAGACTGAATATGAAATTATGGAAGCTCAAATTAAAAAGAAACCAACAAGGATTGGGGATTTAATTTCAAATACACCCGATGTTTTAGACAAAATTATTCTTAAGATGATGGATAAGAATCCCAATTCACGTTATCTCGATTGCGAAGATGTTCAAAGTGATTTGGCAGAATTAGAAAAAAATGTCTCGAAACTTCAAACAAGTTATTTTCAAAAAAGAGTTAATTCATCACCAAGAACAAAATTATATTCTATACTTATGTTCTCCGGTATGTTGGTTTTATTATTAGGTCTTTCTTGGTTTGTCTATAATCAAGTTGATGGTTTATTAAAAAGTAATCAATTAGAAAAATTCAAGAAATACAGTGTAGAATCTTTATTAGCAGAAGAGGGGGATTCATTATTCAATAAAAAAATTCATCGTTTGAATAGCGATGTAAATAGTAATTTCAATTCAATAGTATTTGCAGATTCAAAGACGAGTTTTGCAGTCGGGGATTCTGGCACTGTTGTGGTATCTCGCGATACAGGGAAAACTTGGCAGAGTGCAAATATCAATTCTAAAGTTTTATTAAACGATGTATTCTCATTTCGTTCGGGAAAATGTTTTGTCGTAGGTGATTCAGCAACTCTTTTAATGAGCAAAGATTATCTTGCATCATATATTGATGTACCAACCATGCAGATGAGAGACGGGATAACGTTTTTTAATATTTATTTCAAAAATGAAAATCTCGGTTTCATTACGGGTAATAATGGAATTATATTAAAAACTATGAATGGTGGTATGAATTGGAAGCAGGTTATTACCAATTCGGATAATCTACTTTATGATATTGTTTTTACAGATGACAAATCGGGATTTGCAGTCGGCTGGGATGGGACAATCCTAAAAACTACCGATAGTGGAGAGACATGGATCAAGATTGATTCAAACTCCGATACGTATTTAAAATCGATCGATTTTAATATGAACGGATATGGTATAATAGTAGGAGGGAACGGGACACTTCTGCGAACAACCGATTATGGTAGGAATTGGAAGAAACAGAATATCAATATTCAGGGCGGTTTACAAAAGGTTAAGTTTATTAATGAAAATTATGTCATTGCTCTTGGTATTAAAGGGACAATATTAATTTCTAATGATAGCGGTGAGAATTGGAAACAGTTAAAAACAAAAGTATATAGCAATTTAAATTCACTTGCAATTAGTCCTAGCGGAGATATATTTATTGCAGGAATCAATGGAACAATTATAAAATTATTATAAATATGGATAAATATTTAATTGAAGGCGGGAAAAGATTAGAAGGTCGAGTAAAAATAAGCGGAGCAAAAAATTCAGCCTTAGCATTAATGCCTGCGGCAATACTTAATGGCGGCAAATCGATAATCACAAATATACCTGAAGTAAATGATATTTTTACGATGAATAAGCTCCTTCAGCATTTAGGAGCGGAGTTAACATTCGAAAATCATAAACTTGAAATCGATACAAAAAATTTAGTAAATACCGAAGCACCCTATGAACATGTAAAGAAAATGAGAGCATCTGTTTATGTACTAGGACCTTTGCTTGGAAGATATGGTCATGCAAAAGTTTCATTACCTGGTGGATGCGCTTGGGGACCCAGACCAATAAATCTACATCTTGAGGCGATAAAGAAATTAGGTGCGGAAGTAGAATTAGAAGCTGGTTACATAATTACAAAGGCAAAAAAATTAATCGGGGAAAGAATTCATTTTGATATTTCTTCAGTAGGTGCTACAGGAAATACTATGATGGCGGCAGTATTAGCAAAAGGCACTACATTAATTTCAAATGCTGCAATAGAGCCTGAAATTACTTTACTCGCAGAATATCTAATCAAAATGGGTGCTAAGATATCCGGTATTGGAACTGCTAATATAGAGATAGAGGGAGTTGATAATCTTAAGGATGTTGAGATAGAAAACATTGCTGATCGCATTGAGGCAGGAACATTATTAATTACGGGAATGATTACGAAAGGGTCAATCGAAATTGAATATAAAAATATAACTCACCTTGATGCAATACTCGCAAAGATTGAAGAGACCGGTACAAAAATCGAATATACAAATTATGGTTTAAAGATAGATTCAAGAGATTTAGAATTAAAAGGAGTGGACGTTACTACTTCAATTTATCCAGGTTTTCCGACTGATATGCAAGCTCAATGGAGTGCGCTCATGTCGATTGCTAAAGGTACATCGACTGTTACAGATACAATTTATCATGATCGTTTTAGTCATGTACCGGAATTAAACCGACTAGGTGCAAATATCCAAGTTACTAATAATAGTGCAGTGATTAGGGGGGTTAAAGGTTTAAAAGGTGCAAAAGTGATGTCAACAGATCTTAGAGCGAGTGCCTCACTTGTTCTTGCGGGATTAGCTGCCGAAGGAGAAACTGAAGTTCTTAGAATATACCATTTAGATAGAGGTTATCAAAAAATTGAGGATAAGCTAACACAATTGGGTGCGAATATTAAAAGAGTTAGTACAACGGATTATTAATTGAATAAAAATAAAAGATACAAGATTTTCTTCTTTGGTATTTTGGTTATTCTGCAATTTATTATTGTATCATTCCCTTTGACTAATACATTGCATTTCGAGTTCTCGGCAATTAATTCCGTTATTATATTTTTCTTTTCTGCTGTATATGTTATCAAATATTATCAGAACATGGGAGTTATTCAATTCCGGAAAAGTAATTATCTTGTTTTGTTATTGTTAATTGCATTACCATTTCTATTCGGAGTTTTATCTACAATATTTTTATCTGAGTGTCCTTTTGGAGAGGGGATATTTTTCTTTCTAGTTATTGCAGTCCCTAATTTATTATTCGGAATTACTTTTGGTATATACATATCGCTCTTCTATAAAAGTTATAAAGCTACGTTAATATTATTAGTAATTACATTACTTTTATTAATTAGCCCGCTTATTGAGATTTATTTTAATCCCGGATTTAAGTTTTATAATCTGATATTCGGATATTTTCCCGGAACGATATATGATGAAAACATTTCAATAGATACTCGATTATTATTATTTCGTTTTCTAAATGTTGTTTTATTTTCAATTGCTTTATTTTTGTATAAATATATCCGGGATTTCCGAAATGCGAAAATATATTTAATAATATTTTGCCTTGTAATATTTGTTTTTAACATTCCAATAAAAGGAGTATTAGGATTTTCTATTACAAAAAATGTATTGAATAATCATTTCAGTTCAATGAGGCAAACTGCGCATTTTAATATCTATTATGAAAGTAATGAAAATGATTTTGAAAGATTATATTTACCCTTATTGCATGAATATTATTATTCTGAAATAAGGAATGTATTAGGAATAAAAGAAGAGATTAAAATTGATTCCTATATTTTTAATAATGACATTGAAAAAGGAGAATTTATTGGTTCTGTAAATGCCGATATAGCTAAACCATGGCAGAAGCAGATATATATTACCAAACATTCGATAGATAGAACTTTGAAACATGAGTTAGTTCATGCGATAAGTTATTCGCTTAGCAATTCATTTTTGAAACTACCGTATCATTTTAATCCGGCTTTATTAGAAGGTTTGGCAATGGCAATAGAAAATGATTTTGCAGGAGTACCGATTCATTACGCTGCATATCAGATTATTAAAACGTACCCAATAAAAATAGAAGATTTGTTTTCGGGATTTAGTTTCTTTGGTAATTATTCTTCTATTTCTTATGTGGTCTCTGGTTCATTCTTAAAATTTATTTTTGAAAAATATGGAAACGTAAAATTAATAATGTTGTATAAAAACGGTGCGTTTCAAGATATTTACAAAAAAAATATTTCTCAATTAAGTGAAGAGTATATAAAGTATTTGGATAATCTAGGATATGGATACGATAAAAACTATTCTTTACTTTATTTTGGCGGTCAGACAATATTTAAAAAGATTTGTCCACGCTTTGCCGCAAAGGAATTTGAAAGAGGGATAATATTATTTCAAAATAAAGATTATGATTCGGCTTCTGATATATTTAGAAAACTATATCGTAGAACAAATAATTACAGCTATTTAAATTATTATATCAATTCACTTGTTTATAATAAAAGAATAGTGGAGGCTCATAAATATTTCATATCGCAAGAAAAATATTTCATAGGTTCAAGATACGAGTATAATTATTGGTTAAGAAATGCAGAGCTATATGGATTAGAAAGTAAGGTAGATTCTGCTATAAGTAATCTCAATAAATTAATTGAAAATTCGCCCAACATTAATTATTCAACATACGCGAATACATTAAAATATATATTAGAAAAAACTCCGAATTCATTTAGTAATTATTATTTTGGCAAATCAAAAGAGAAAATAGAATTATTAAGAAGCATTCAGTATGGAGATATCCCTGTCGAAGTGGCAATTGAAATTATTGATTTGGCAGGTGGAAGAAAAGAATATTCGAATATAATAGAAGATAATATAAAAAACATAGATATTAATAGTAGTTTATTGGGATATGCTTTTTTAAAGACAAGCAAATACTTTTTTAATATCGGAGAGATAAATAAGTCAGAATTCTATTCAAAGGAATCTCTGAGACTAAATAAAAATTCATTTTTTAATTATGAGATAGAAGAAAACAATAAAATGATTTTGTCCATAAATGAAAAATTGAGATAATATAGAAAATAAAAATGAATTTAAAAGAAAAATTAGAGAAATATTCATTCTTAATAAAATTTTCAAAATTAGCAACAAAGAGAGAAGAGAAAGTATATATAGTTGGCGGATTTGTAAGAGATCTATTCTTAGGGAGAGATAAAAAGGAATTTGACTTTCTTATAGTTGGCGATGGAGTGCAATTTGCAAAGGAAATATCAAAAAAACTCAACGAGAAGAAGGTAGTTATTTATAAGACTTTTGGTACAGCACAATTTCAGCATGAGGATTATTTCTTAGAATTCGTAGGAGCGAGGGAAGAATCTTATGATAGAGCTAGTCGCAATCCAAAAGTAGAAAGAGGAACTTTCTTGCAAGATATAAAAAGAAGAGATTTTACGATAAATACTTTAGCGATATCTTTGAACAAAAATGATTTTGGTGAACTTATTGATACATATAATGGTTTAGAAGATATAGAGAAAAAAATATTAAGAACACCAATTGATCCGATGGTAACATTTGATGATGATCCTTTGCGTATAATGAGGGCATTTAGATTCGCTTCTAATTTGGAGTTCGATGTAGTAGATGAAATAAAGATTGCCGCAAGTGAAATGAAAGAGAGGCTTTCAATAGTTGCACAGGAAAGAATTACTGAAGAGTTTTTAAAAATTCTATCATCGGCTCGACCATCGATAGGATTAAAATTAATGTATGAAACTGGAGTAATGTCGATAGTATTTCCTGAAATTTCGATAATGGGAGGAGTGGAGCAAAGAAAAGATTACCATCATAAGGATGTATTTCAGCATACATGTATTGTAGTGGATAATATTAGTAAAGTAACAGATGATGTTTGGCTTAGGTTCGCAGCATTAGTACATGATATAGCAAAACCACAGACGAAAAGATTTGTAGAAGGGATTGGGTGGACATTCCACGGACACGAAGAGATGGGCGCAAGGATGATGAAATCGGTTTTCGAAAAACTGAAATTACCATTGCATAAAATTGAATATATAAAGAAACTTATAAGACTTCATCTTCGTCCAATTGCCTTAGTAGATGATGATGTAACAGATTCGGCAATCAGAAGACTTATTGTTCAAGCCGATGAAGAATTGGATGATTTAATTACTTTATGCCGAGCAGATATCACAAGCAAGAATCCGAATAAAGTTACAAAATACTTAGAGAATTATGAAAAGGTTATGAGTCGTGTCCGTGAAGTTAGGGAGAAAGATAAACTCAGAGCATTTCAATCGCCCGTGAGGGGAGATGAAATAATGAAAGTATTAGATATAAAGCCATCAAAAACGGTTGGTATTGTAAAATCGAGAATTGAAGAAGCAATCTTAGAGGGAGAAATCCCAAATGAATATGAGGCAGCTTTTGAATACCTTATAAAAATAAAAAATGAATATAAAAATTAATGATGTATGTAACTTTTTAAAAATAAGTTCGTCTTAATAGTAGCTCTGCATTTTTCTATATAGGAGAAGGAAATGAAAAAAGGTCTTTTAGCTGTTTTGTTTTTAATAATGATTCAACCAATCATGGGTCAAAAATTGTTCACATTAGATGAAGCAATTAAAATTGGTCTCCAAGGCAATCCGTTATTAAACAAACAGAGTAACAATTTATCAATAAGCAAATCGCAATTAAAAAGTGCGTATGGTGATTTACTGCCAAACCTTGGTGCAAGCGCAACATGGGGCTGGCAGCGCGTGGATGACGCAGGTGGAACTCAGGTGGATTTCTTTGGTAACGTTGTGCCGATCCCGCCATCACAAAATGATTCCAGAAGCTATAGTCTAGGATTAGGAGGCAATTGGAGAATATTTGATGGTTTAGCTAATTGGAGTAATGTCTCTCAAAAAGAAAAGAATTTAGAATCCGCTGAATTAAGTTTAGAAAAATTAAAACAAGATATCGTATTTAGAACCTCTGAACTATATTATCTTGTTCTAAATTCAGAAGAGATGATGAAAGTAAGAGAAGAGAACGTAAAGTTCAATCAAAAGTTTTTAGAGACAGTCGAAGAAAGACATCGTCTTGGTGCTGTGGCAATGGCTGATGTTTATAGTCAACAAGTTCAAGCAGGAAATGCAGAACTATTATTAATCGAGGCACAGAATAATTTCGAAATCTCAAAAATCAACTTATTGAATTATCTCGGTCTTGACGTATTAGAAGAATATACTTTTACAAATCCTTATGAGATTAATGATCAGATAAATACCGATAAATATCTAAATGAGTTCGATGAGATTACAGTAATGGTTAATCAAGCATTTGAGAAAAGAAGTGATTATAAGAGTCAAAAATTGATGTTAGATGCAGCAGAAGATGGAGTTACGATAGCAAATTCAGGATATTTACCATCGCTTACAGGAAATTATTCTTTATCCACGGGTGCTATTTCACCAAAAGATTTATTCGACAGGAAAATATATTCAGCCGGATTAACTCTTTCACTTCCGATATTCTCAAATTGGAATACTGAACTTGCTGTTCAATCTGCAATTGTAGGAGTAAAGAATCAAGAAGAAGACCTTTCGGCATTAGAAAGAAATATAAAAATAGAAATTAAACAAGGATATTTAGATTTAGTAGCAGCTAAGAAAAGTTTGGATGTTGCATCTAAGACTGTAGTATCTTCGGGTGAAAATAGAAAAATTAATCAAGAGAGATACAATCTCGGATCGGGTACTATTTTGGATGTTCTACAGGCAGATAGAGATTACACAGATGCATTAAGAAATAAAATAAACGCTGAATATAATTTTTACAAATCAAAAGATGCTTTGAAAAATTCACTTGGCAATCTTGATTACAAAAAATTTGAATTAAATTAAGGGGAAAAATACAATGGCTAGTGGCAAGAAGAATAACAAAAAGAAATTTTTGATTTTCGGAGGTTTAGGATTACTTGTTGTAGTGGTAGTTATGCTAGTGATTTTTAGTGGTAATAAAGAAGAAATTATTACTGTTCAAACAGAAAAAGCAGAAAAGAGAACAATTACACAGGTTGTTACGGCAACAGGAAAAATCAATCCCGTATTTCAGGTTCAGATTTCAGCCGAAGCTACGGGTGAAATTGTTGAATTACCTATCGAAGAGGGTGATGTAGTTAAAAAAGGTCAATTATTATTAAAGATTAAACCAGATACATATTTGGCGCAAAAAAATAGAGCTGAAGCTTCATTACAGCAAGCGAGAGCCAGTCTTAATTCTCGAAAAGCAGCTTTAGATCAGATTGAAATGGATTATAAAAGATATCAAGCTTTATTCGATAAAGGATTGGCAAGTGATGCAGAGATTCAAAGTGCAAAATCATCTTATCTTCAACGTTTAGGGGAATACAATGCCCAGCAATCGATGGTAATACAAGCAGAAGCAGCGTTGAAAGAAGCTAATGAGACATTATATAAGACAACGATCTATTCACCGATAAATGGTACAATAAGCAAATTAAATGTAGAATTGAGTGAGAGAGTTCTAGGTTCGGGATTTAGCCCGGGTACTCAATTATTGACAGTTGCTGATTTAAGCGAAATTGAGGCTAACGTAGAAGTGGATGAAAACGATGTTGTATTAATTACGGTTGGTGATACTGCTAAAATTAATATTGATGCATTTGGAGATAAAGTATTCAAAGGAGTAGTAACACAAATAGGTAATAGTGCATTATCTTCAGGATTAGGTACACAGGATGAGGTGGTGAATTTTGAAGTAAAGATTTTATTAACGTCTTTAGATGAAAATATTCGTTCAGGAATGTCGTGTGATGCAGATATTATTACTGAGACTAAGAATAATGTACTTGCAGTTCCGATTCAGAGCGTTACAGGAAGATTAGATAAAGCGATGATAGTACCGGAAGCCAAGCCGGAAGAAGACGGCGCAGCAGTTGAAAAGAAAAAGAGTGATAGTAAAGTAAATAAACCAAAAGAAGTTGTTTTTACTGTAGCAAATAACGAAGCAATAATGAAAGAAGTAAAAGCAGGAATTAGTGATGATACGTATATTGAGATTATTTCGGGTCTAAATGTTGGAGATGAAGTAGTAACCGGTCCATACAAAGCTATCTCTAAAGATTTAGAAAACAAGTCTAAAGTTTCGGTCCAATCAAGGGGCGGAAATAAAAATAAATAATAATTAAAGAGACAAAAAAATGAAAATAATCACAATAGAGCATATTGCAAAGATATATCAGGTAGGTACCGAAGAGGTTCATGCTCTTGCAGATGTTTCCCTTACAATAGGTAAGAATGAATATGTTGCTATCATGGGTCCATCAGGTTCAGGGAAATCCACGTTGATGAATATATTAGGGTGTCTCGATACACCAACAAAAGGTATTTATGATTTTAATGGTGTGAATGTAAGTGAGATGAATGATAATGAATTAGCTGCGATTAGAAATAAAGAGATAGGTTTTGTATTCCAGACCTTTAATTTATTACCTAGATCGAATGCTTTACACAATGTAGAACTTCCATTAATCTACTCAGGGATGCCATCTGCCGAAAGAAAAGAAAGGGCTATGGAAGCATTAATAAATGTAGGATTAGAGAATCGTGTTTATCATAGACCGAATGAATTATCAGGTGGGCAGAGACAAAGAGTGGCAATTGCGAGAGCATTAGTTACAAGACCCTCTATAATATTAGCAGATGAACCTACCGGTAACTTGGATACAAAAACCGGCGAAGAAATTATGGTTCTTTTTAATGAGATATATGAAGCAGGTAATACAATTATTTTGGTAACACACGAAGAATATATAGCGGAACATGCAGAAAGAATAATTCGTTTAAGAGATGGATTAGTTGAGAAGAACGAAATAGTGGAGAATAGATTTATTCCACAGAAAAGGGAATCGCACTAATGAAAAACTTTTTATATGAATTGAAAGAAAGCCTATTAATTTCGCTCTATGCAATTAGAGCGAATAAAGTCCGGTCGATGCTTACGACTCTAGGGATTATAATCGGTGTTACTTCAGTGGTTTTAATGTCCACCGCCATCAAAGGCATTGACAATGCTTTTCAAAAAGGTGTTTCGTCATTAGGTTCTGATAATCTTTATATTGATAAGTGGGCATGGTTTAATAACGATATTCCTTGGTGGGAAATGAGGAACCGAAAAAACCTAGATATGGATGACTTCAAAAAATATGAAGACCTTGCTAAGTTGCCTGCCGCAGTAGCTCCAACAATTTGGACAAATAAGAAGATAAAATTCAAGGAGAGAAATGTTGAAGGTATAATGATAAGTGGAACAACATATAATTATATCAATACAACAAATCTATCATTTGAGTCGGGAAGATTCTTTAATGATTTTGAAAGCAGAGGGGCAAGAAACGTTGCCGTAATTGGATTTACGGTTGCTAAGCAATTATTCCCTCTTGGCAATGGTTTAGGTCAGGAGATAAAAATCGGCGATGTTAAATTCAAAGTTGTCGGCGTTTTGGATGAGCAAGGTAGCTGGGTAATGGGAAATTTCAATCCGGATAATCAAGTTTTTATTCCTATTGATTGCGTATTTAAATATTTCCAAGGTGAAAGAATGAGGAGTATTACGATAAATGTACGTGCTCCAAATAGCACAAGTGTTGAAGCAGTGAAAGAAGAAGCAATTGGTATAATGAGGAGAGTACGCGGACTTTCGTACGCTGAAGACAATGATTTCTCTATTAATCAGCAAGAAGGTTTATTAACGACCATTAATCAA
This sequence comes from uncultured bacterium, assembly GCA_937936675.1. GTDB lineage: Bacteria > Bacteroidota > Ignavibacteria > Ignavibacteriales > Melioribacteraceae > BRH-c32. Next base: position 18,781 of record CALDDL010000352.1, on the reverse strand, counting down.
ACTATCGGAGTAATCCAGATAGCGGGATTATTTATTACAGGATTAGCACTTTTTGTTGGCGCTATCGGGATTATGAATATTATGTTTGTATCTGTTAAAGAGAGGACTAGAGAGATAGGAGTAAGGAAAGCCATTGGAGCAAAAAATAGAACTATCTTAACCCAATTTATAATGGAAGCAGCTATTATTTGTTTAATTGGAGGAATGATAGGTTTAGGAATTGCAGTAACTTTGAGCATGATTGTAAATCAATATTTACCCACTGCGGTTCAAGCGGATGCAGTAATCTTGGCGGTAGTAATATCATTACTGACCGGAATATTATCCGGTTTTGCTCCGGCATACACAGCATCCAAATTAGACCCGGTAGAAGCGTTGAGGTATGAATAATGTTAATATTTGAGATTATAAAAGTAGCAATAAATTCTTTGCGAGCTAATCGATTAAGATCTTTATTAACGATATTGGGAATTGTTGTAGGAATATTTTCCATAATTGCAATAAGTACAGTAATCGAAATGCTGCAAAAGAGCATTGAAGAAGGTGTAAGTCAATTAGGGCAGAACACATTTCAGATTCAGAAATTCCCGGCAGTTAGGACGGGTTCTGCGGCTGAAAGAGCTAAAATCAGAAACAGGCGTGATATAACTCTCGAAGAATTTTATCGATTCAAAGAGAAGATGGTTGAAGCCAAAAGTGTAGGAGCTGAGCAATGGACTTTTGGAAGGAGATTTGAAGTAGGGAATAAGGAAACTAATCCGAATGTCCAATTTGGTGGTGTTACACCTGAAGCATTTGCCAATAATAAATGGAATATTGATGATGGAAGAGCATTTAATGATCGTGATGTTCAAGGTTATAATCGAAGTGTAGTTTTAGGACCAGATTTAGTAAAAACGCTATTTGGAAGTATTAATCCAATTGGGCAGGAAGTAAAAGTTGACGGTCATAAATTAACGGTTGTTGGTGTTCTCGAGAGTCAAGGCGACGTTTTTGGTATGAGTCAAGATAATTTTGCACTAATACCTATAACGACATTTCAGAGCTTTTACGGAAAGCGTAGTAATAGCGTAAATATAACAGTAATGACATTCGGTAAAGAAGATTATAAAGATTTAATTGGAGTAGCAGAAGGATATTTTAGGACTGTAAGGGGAGTATCAGCAGGAGAAGAAAACGATTTTGATATAAGGACAAATGAACAAGTTCTTTCTCAGATAAACGATATAACTAGCGGAGTTAGAATTGGTTCTTATGTAGTTGGAGGAATAGCCCTTCTTGCAGCCGGTATTGGTATTATGAATATTATGTTAGTTTCCGTTACTGAAAGAACTCGTGAAATTGGGATCAGAAAAGCGATTGGTGCCAAGAAAGTAAATATATTAGTTCAATTTATTATCGAAGCAATCGTATTAAGTTTGATAGGTGGGATTATCGGCATATTTTTAGGTGTTACTGCCGGCAATGTAGCCGGCTCATTCTTAAATGCTGAAGCTGTTCTTCCAATTGATTGGATTTTAATCGGTATCTTTCTTTGTATGTTGATTGGTGTAGGATTTGGAACTTATCCTGCATACAAGGCTTCAAATCTTGATCCAATTGAAGCATTAAGATTCGAATAAGCAGATAAATAAATACTTTATTTATGTATTGATTGAAAGGCTTCTTAAAAGTAAATTTAATTTTAAAAATTGGATTTCTTTGAAGAAGCTTTTTCTTTTAACAATATTATTAATATTACCTCACTCAATTTCCTTCTCTCAAGTTGATTCAATAAATGTATCCAATCCGGATTCCGTTATAATTGAATATGACGGAAATAAACTAAAATTCAAAAAGAGTTATAAACGAAGAGAAAAATTAATACTTAATTACACACAATTATCAGAAGAGCAAAAAGAAAAATTACTAAAACCGATTGTATTAAATGACAAAGCAATCTTTGGAGAAAGATTAAAAAAGAGCGGTAATCTTATAAGAGGAATTACAGTTGGCTCTAATCGAGATCTAAATGTTAATTCGGGATTGAGACTTCAGCTATCCGGTAAATTATCTGAAGATATCGATATTGTAGCTTCAATTACTGATGAATCCACACCTATACAACCCGAAGGGAATACGGAAACACTAGATGAATTAGATAAAGTATTTATACAAATAAATCATCCGAATGCGAATGTTGTTTTAGGAGACTATGATTATTCTCTAAATGAATACTCACTTTTAAGAGTAAATAAAAAATTGCAAGGCTTAACAGGTGGCGTTCGACTAGGAAATAATAGTTCTAATATTTCAATTGGAGGAGCAAAGGGCAAATATACTTTGCAAAAATTTAATGGAATAGATGCCAATCAAGGTCCTTATAAATTGACAGGTACTAATAATGAAAATAATATAATAATTATCGCCGGCAGCGAGAAAGTATTTCTTGATGGTATCTTGATGGTAAGAGGCGAGACGAATGATTATGTAATAGATTATTCCAATGCAGAAATTACTTTTACACCTAGGCGCATGATTAATTCAGCTTCAAGAATAAGTGTTGAATATGAATATACCGATAGAAGTTATCAAAGAAATTTTTATTCAGCTACTTATGATGGCTTATTTTTTGATAATTCGATTAGACTTCAATTAGCTTTTGTTAGAGAAAGTGATGATAAAGATAATCCTTTGGACTATCTATTGAGTGAAAACGATAGAAAGATTTTAGCTAATGCCGGAGATAATAGAGAATTATCCTCTACTTCAGGTGTATCAATTGCGGAGCCGGATTCATTAGGATTCAGGAATGGCTCATATATAAAAGTTGATTCGTTAATAAATAATAGCGAATACACATTATATCGGTATAGTCCCGGTGCTTTTAATGCGATTTATAATATTAAATTTTCTTTTGTTGGATTAGGCAAAGGAGATTATGATAAAGAATCGTTAGGAAAATATATTTTTAAAGGAGAGAAAAAGGGGAGTTATTCACCTATAGTATTTTTGCCTTTGCCGGAGCAGAAACAAGCCGCAATTTTTAGAATAGGATATAACCCCAATAAAGATTTTAATATTAATTTTGAGTTTACCGGAAGTGATTATGATAAAAATTTATTTTCAACATTTGATAACGGCGATAATTTCGGACATGCTTATAAGGCATCCTTAAATTTCAGGAAAGATACCATATCAATTTCCGACAAGAATTATGGAGCCCTAGCATTTTCACTAAATCATAGATTTATAAATAAGAATTTCGCAAATTTTGATAGGATTAATGATATCGAGTTTGATCGTGCCTATAATTTACCTGATTTGCAAAATAGGCAAGAGAAGATGACGGAAATAAAACTTGATTATTCTCCATTCAAAGAGCTTTTAATTAATAATTTGTATGGAGAAATAGATAGAGGAAACTCAATAAATTCAAAAAGATTTTATTCATCGATAACAAATCAAAACAAACTCTATCTAAACATAATTACCGATTATAATAAATCTACTATAATAGAAAAAGATAGTCGATGGTTGAAACAGAATAGCTCAGTAAGTTATGATTTCGAAAAAATAAAACCGGGAATTGATATCTTATATGAAAATAAAAATGAAAAGAACATATTAACAGACACACTTTTATTTACAAGTTTAAGATATGAGGAATTATCACCATTTATAGAATTTGAATTATTCGATTTCCTTTCGTTGACTGCAAGAAGTTCGTTCCGAAATGAATATAGTCCAGTTAGAAAAAAATTAGAGAAACAATCAGAAATAACGACTAACAGTTTTCAATTAAATACAATAAAATCTTCAAATATAAATTCTACACTAAATATTTCAGTTCGAGAAAAGAAATATGAACCATATTTTTCAGATAAAGGATTTTCAAATAATAAATCGGTTCTAATTTACTCACAAAATAAAGTCAATTTATTGAATGGATTTTCTGAAAATGAATTATATTATCAGACATCAACTGAGCTTACATCTAAATATGAAAGAATATTCGTAAAAGTCCCTTATGGAACAGGAAATTATATTTATCTAGGCGACCTTAATAATAATGGCATATCGGAAGAAAACGAATTTGAATTAAATTATTATGAAGGTGAATATATTCTTGTTAACTATCCTACTAATCAGTACACACCTACAATAAATTTAAGGACTAATTTAAGATTTCGGTTTAATTTTGAAAAACTATTTCCAAGGAGTAATTCATTTCTTGCAAATATTAATACAGAGACTTCGTGGAGAATTGAAGAGAATACTACTCACTCTAATTTATCCGATATTTATTTACTAAAGATAGAAAATTTCTTAGATGATTCTACAACAATATCAGGTAATCAAATTTTTCAAAATGATATTTATTTATATAAAAATAGTTCAAAAGCATCTTTTAGATTCAGATTTATTGAAAGGAGACAATTAAATAATTATAATACCGGTGCAGAAAGAGGATTTGGTTCAGAGAAGGCAATTAGAATACGATTGAATCTTCTAAAAGAAATTAATAATCAGACGGATATAGTATTTACTAATGACAATCTAATTTCTAAAAATAGTATAAATAGAGCAAGGCAATTATTCAATCAAGAATTAACCTCTGATTTTTCTTATAAGCCGGTGAGTTTTATGGAAGTAGGATTTAAAATAAAAGTAGGAGAGAATAAAGATAGTTATTATATAACTCCAACTACGATCGATCTAAATTCATTCTCTTTAAGAAATACATTTTTTTTCACTGGAGTGGGACGACTGAGAATAGAATTAGAGAGAACTGAATTAGTAGCTAAGACGAACGGAAACTTAATTCCATTTGAAATGACAAAAGGGAATTATATCGGGAAAAATTATTATTTTAGAATTAACTTTGATTATCGATTAGGAAATAACTTACAATCATTGATTAATTATGATGCGAGACTGCAGGGTACAAATAAAATAATTCACACATTAAAAGCTGAAGCGAGAGCTTTTTTCTAATTATGGAAATTATTACATCTATTATAGAAGCACATGTATTTAGAATTATAAATGGAGAGATGGAATTTCTATTATTAAAACGTTCCGATAATATTTATCTTGGAGGTTTATGGCAAATGGTTACAGGTAGAATCGAGGAATCGGAGAAAGGATTTGAAACAGCCATAAGAGAAATTAAAGAGGAAACTGGGCTAGTGCCTAAGAATATGTGGGTTGCTCCAAATGTAAATTCATTTTATAATCATATTTCTGATACAATTAATATGGTACCGGTTTTCGCAGCGGAAGTGGAGCCGCAATCCATCGTGATTCTCTCTAACGAACATTCAGAATATCTTTGGTGTACATTAGAAAAAACAAATAAATTATTAGCTTGGAGCGGACAAAAGAAATCCGCAAAAATTATATATGATTATTTCATAAATCAATTTAGTCATCTTAATCTTTCTAAAATATTATAAAAACGAGGTTTTAATTGGGACTATTAGTTGTAGGTTCAATAGCATTAGACGATATAGAAACACCGGTTAATAAAGTAGAGAATGTTCTCGGAGGCTCATCTACTTATATTACTTTAGCAGCAAGTTATTTTACATCTCCTATTGAATTAATTGGCGTAGTAGGAAATGATTTCAGTAAAGAGCATATAAAAATATTAGAAGATCATAAAATTGGTTTAGCCGGTCTTCAGGTTAAAACTGATGGAAAAACATTTCACTATGGTTGTAAGTATGGAGAAGACTGCAATAATAGAGAAACTATTTTTACTGATTTAAATGTATTTGAAAAATTTGATCCGATTATTCCTGAAGACTTCAGGAAAAGTAGTTTTGTGCTACTTGGTAATATTGCTCCTGAACTTCAGCTAAATGTACTTTCACAATTAGATAGTCCTACATTAGTTGTATGTGATACAATGAATTTATGGATCAATATTGCTAGAAAGGCATTAATCGAGACTATTAAAAAAGTAGATGTATTGGTTGTAAATGATTCAGAAGCGAAATTATTATCAGAAACTGATAATATATTTATTGCGGCAAAAGCATTGCAGGCGATGGGACCGAGAATTGTAATTATCAAAAAAGGTGAGCACGGAGCTATTTTATTTAGTAATGATGATATTTTCTGTGTACCTGCATATCCATTAGAAAGTATTGCCGATCCCACCGGAGCGGGAGATACTTTTGTAGGAGGTTTTACAGGTTATCTGCATAAAACAAAAGATCTTAGTTTTAATAATCTAAAAAGGGCTGTCGTTTATGGTACTGTAATGGCTTCGTTCAGTGTTCAGAATTTCAGTACTGTTGGAATTGAAAATTTAGAACAATCTGCTATTACAAAAAGGTATAATGAATTTATTAAAATGACTCAATTCGATTGATATGAAAATAGAAACTATAAAATTTAATGGTAGAGAATTAGTTTTATTAGATCAAACGAAATTACCATTTGCAGAGGAATTTATTGCATCAAGCGATTATAATAGAATAGCCGAGGCAATAGAGAGATTAGAAGTGAGAGGAGCTCCTGCAATAGGAGTAACCGCTGCTTACGCTTTAGCGATAGAATATTTATGTAATGAGTCCGAAGAAGGATTTTATAAAGCTTACGAACGACTTAAAAGAACACGTCCGACCGCAGTTAATCTATTTAACGCACTTCAAATCATGATTACCTATTACGAAGCGAATAAAAATAGCTCTAATATTAAAAGAGAGTTAATAGAATTAGCGCAAAAAATTCATCAGGAAGATTTTGATTATTGCGAAAAAATCGCACTTAATGGAATATCGATTTTTAATAAACCTTCTAATGTGATAACCCATTGTAATACGGGAGCTTTGGCTACTGCCGGAGAAGGTACGGCATTAAATGTAATAAAACATGGCTTTAGCAAGGGGATGGTAAAAAAAGTGTTTGTAGATGAAACGCGACCTTTATTACAGGGTTCTCGATTAACTGCTTATGAACTTGAGAAAGAAGAGATACCATTTGAGATAATAACAGATTCGATGGCTGCCTCTTTAATGAAAGCCGGGAAAATTGATATAGCTATAACGGGTGCTGATCGAATTGCACTCAATGGAGATTCAGCAAATAAAATTGGGACCTATTCATTAGCAGTTAATTCGAAGTATCATAGAATCCCATTTTATATTGCAGCACCGGAATCAACATTTGATCCAGTTTCAAAAACAGGTGACGAATTTATAATCGAGCAACGAGATAGCAAAGAGATTGCTTCATTTAGTCAAGGGTTTATAACTAAAGAAACATATAATTTTTATAATCCTTCTTTTGATGTAACTCCTTCTAAATTAATAACCGGAATTATTACAGATAAAAATTTATATAATTTCCCTTATGACTTTAAGTAATGTCAGAAATCAAAAAAACATCCGGTATCATAATTCGTAAAATCCCTTTTTCAGATAGTAGTCTTATCTTAACTCTTTATTCAAGAGAATATGGGAAACTTTCATTAATTCAAAAAGGCGCATTAAGACAGGGGAAGAATAAAATTGGTTCTAAGATAGATACACTTAATCATATTGAAGCCGTTATTTATTATAAGACTGATAGAGATATTCAATTAATTAAAGAAGTCGAGCTAGTTAACTATTTCCCATCGATTAAAGGAAATTTAGAGAAATTAAAATATTGCTCTGCAATTGCCGAACTATTAAATTTTTTTATTATGGAAAATTATGAAAATGAGGAACTTTTCCAAGGCACTCTAAAGATTCTATCACGTTTTGAATATTCATCGACTGATGACGAGGCTGAATTATTTATTCGTTATTTACTTTTTTTTATACGCCATACCGGATTTGAAATAAACTTCAAAAAATGCGGAATATGCAATAATGATATAGGTGATGATTTTGAAATAATCGATTTTAATTTTGAAAAAGGATTCATCTGTAATGATTGTTCACAAAATTCTTTTCATTCATTTCAATTTAGTAAGGAACTTTTTAAAATCATAACTTGTCTAAACTCCAAAAAAGAGATTTACTCTACAAAAGAACTAAATAATATTATTAAGTTTTTGGAACAGTATTTAAGGTATCATGTTCCCGAATTTAGCGGGTTAAAATCGTTAAAAATGTTTTAAGTAATTAGGAGAAAAGTTATGAAAAATAAAGGTTATTTCGGTGCAATTAGTTTAGTAGTTATAGGAATTGTATTCGGAGCCATAATGGTATCCGGATTTGGATGGGTAAAACCAAGTTTTGCTGATATTAAAATCGGTGCAGAAAGACCGCCGGTAGAAAAAATAGATGAAGCGGCAGCAGCATTCAATAATGCCTTCGTAAATGTTGCCGAAAAAGTTACGCCCTCGATAGTTCAAATTACAGTAGTAACCAAAGTAAAAAATGATTTACCAGAAGGATTCCATTTCTTTTTCCCATTCAGAGATGATGTACCTAAAGAGCAGCAGGGGGGCGGAAGTGGTATTATAATTTCTAATGACGGATATATTTTAACAAATAATCACGTAGTAGAAGATGCTAAGCAAGTAACGGTTACTCTTCATGATAAAAGAGAAGTGGATGCAACTGTGATCGGAACGGATCCATTAACTGATTTAGCGGTGATTAAGGTAGATGCATCAAATCTTAATGCCGCTTATTTAGGAGATTCCGATGCAATTAAAGTAGGGCAATGGGTAATGGCAATTGGCAATCCGCTTTCATTATCATCCACAGTAACCGCAGGTATTGTCTCGGCAATAGGTAGAAATATAAATATTATTAAAGATCGTTATGGGGTTGAAAATTTTATACAAACAGATGCTGCGATAAATCCGGGTAATAGCGGTGGTGCATTAGTCGATCTAAATGGTTCAGTAATTGGTGTTAATTCTGCGATTGCTACTAATGGGATGACTTCAAGCTATATCGGTTATGGATTTGCAATACCGATTAATATGGCAAAATCAGTTGCTAATGACTTGATCGCTAATGGAAAAGTAAGCAGAGGTTATATTGGTGTAAGTATTTCATCGGTTGATGCACAGACGGCAAAAGCTTTAGGACTTTCAGTTGCAAGAGGCGTTTTAATACAGGAAGTAGTAAAAGGTGGTGCGGCTTCTAAAGAAGATATAACAGAAGGTGATGTAATTTTCAAAATTGACCAAAGAGAAGTAAATGAACCAAATGAATTACAAGGATATATTGCTTCTAAGAGAGCAGGTTCTCAAATAAAATTAACTCTATTCAGAGATGGAAAAGAAATCGAGCGATATGTTACCCTTAAGGCAAAAGATGATGATGAAAATGTAGAAGCAGTTGCCTCAAAAAAGAGTGATGATTCAAAAGACAACGCTTCAAAATCCGAAGAAGCTTTTGAAGACCTTGGTATGACAGTAAAGAATTTAACATCTTCCGAAAAAACAAAATATAAAGTTGATTCTGGAATTTTAATCAGCGACGTAAAGAATTTTGGAAAAGCATTCAAGCAAAATATTCCGCAGGGGACAGTTATTACTCAGGTGGATAGAAAAGAAGTATCGTCAGTTTCCGAATTCAAGAGCCTTATAAATAAAAAGAAAGGCGATGCAGTATTATTGAAAATAGTAGATCAATCAGGTACAACTCGATTTGTCGGGTTAGAAATTCCAAAATAATAGATTTTATTAAAATTATTTATGAGCACCTCTATTTTAGGGGTGCTTTTTTTTATATATTTGGGAAAAACAGTAGGGACAATGCTTCAATTTATTACTTCCGGTGAATCGCACGGTAAAGGACTTACTGTGATTATCAATGGAATGCCTTCCAATCTAAAAATCGATCTTGATTTTATTAATAATGAATTAAAAAGAAGACAACACGGTTATGGCAGAGGTCTAAGAATGAAGATCGAAAGTGACCAAGTGGAAATTTTAAGCGGTGTAAGATTCGGTAAAACTTTAGGCTCCCCGATAACTTTATTTATAAAAAACAGCGATTGGGAAAATTGGACTGAAAAGATGTCATATACTGATATTGAAGAAAAACCCGAAAAAATTACAATCCCCAGACCGGGGCATGCCGATTTAGTTGGTTCGATTAAATTTGATTTTGATGACATAAGAAATTCAATTGAGAGATCAAGTGCCAGAGAGACTGCGGCAAGAGTAGCAGCTTGTTCAATATCCAAATTATATTTAAGAGAATTTGGAATAAAAGTACAAAGTTTCGTAGAAAGTATTGGTGGGATATATCCCAAAAATAATTTTTATAAAAAACTTCTCTCGGATACTATTCCAAAATCAATAAATAAAATTAATGATACTGCCGATAAGAGTCCGGTAAGAGTTTTGGAATCAGAGCATGAGACTAAAATAATTAATAGAATAAAAAAGATTAAAAAACTTGGCGACACGTTAGGTGGTACTTTTATTGTAGTTATAACAGGCGTACCTGTTGGATTGGGAACATTTGCTCATTTTGAAGATAAGATTGATGCAGAAATTGCGCAATCTATAATGTCAATTAATGCTATTAAAGGGGTGGAGATAGGAATTGGTTTTGAAGCTGCAAATATTCCGGGTTCATCAGTTCACGACGAAATATATTTGAAGAATAAAAAAATCTTTAGAAAGACAAATAGAGCCGGAGGAATTGAAGGGGGAATTTCAAATGGAAGTCCAATAATTATTCGAGCAGCAATGAAACCAATAGCAACATTGATGAACCCTTTACATTCTATTGATTTAGCTACAAATAAGAATATTGTTTCTAGGCGTGAACGAAGTGATTTTGTTGCAGTACCGGCATGCGCGGTTATAGGTGAATCGATGGCTGCATGGTCGATATCAAAATATTTTCAGATGAAATTTGGAGGTGATTCGATGAAGGAAACCTTAGCAAATTTTGAAAATTATAATAAAACTTATATGTCAAACCTAAGAGAAAATTTCAAAAATGATTAAAATAAAAAGTTTTGTCTTCAATCCATTTTATGAAAATACTTATCTTGTTTATTGTACTGATACATTCGAAGGGATGGTAATAGACCCGGGTATGTATTTTGCTGAAGAAAAAGAAGAATTCCAATCATATATAAAAAGTGCAAACATTAATCTGAGATTTATTCTTAATACTCACTGTCATATTGATCACTCCTTAGGGAATAAATACTTAGTAGATCAATATAAAGCAGAATTAATTATTCCTGAAAAAGATAAATTTCTTTTAGAATTGTTAAAAACTCAGGGGGCAATGTTTGAACTTGATATTGAAGAATCTCCAGAACCTAATAATTATTTCGAGAATATTACAGAAATTAAATTAGGTGAAAGCAAATTTAATTTGCTTCACACACCTGGTCATTCGCCGGGAGAATATTGTATATATTCATTAGATAATAATATTTGTTTTACGGGTGATCTTCTTTTCAAAGAGGGAATTGGAAGAACTGATTTATGGGGTGGAAATTTAACTGAGTTAATGGATTCCATTAAAAAATTATTTTCTATATTACATGATGATATTAAAATCTTTCCGGGACATGGTGAATTTTCTACAATTGGTTACGAAAAAAGAAATAATCCTTATATCGCAAATATTAATTAAAAGACAGGGTATTAAATGACTTATATCTGGTTTGAATTTATTGCTATTTTACAGGATTATTTTATAGTTCAGAACTTGGCTTTTACCTCAACTGTAGTTTATTCTGCATTGGCTCTTTTATATGTAATACTATATGTTATCCTTCATTATACGCCTTCGATTATCAACTGTCTTATTTTTATCAGTGAAAAATTATCATTTATAAAATATTTACCTGTGTTAGTATTGGCTATTATACTCAACTTACTTTTTCCGGGTCAAATATGGGCAGAATTTGCTTTTGCTTTCCTCTTTTCATTTGTTCTGGTAATTATTCAAATCAATAAAACAAAGAGTCGAACCAATCCTGAATATTCAAAATTTGCGGAAGATTTATCAATAAATTACGAAGTGGTCAAAGAGAAACTATATTTTTCAAATCTATTTAGAAAAATAAAAAATATTCATTATGAAGTTTGGTTATTAGTATTGGTGTATGAATTTATTAATGGGCAGGATGGTTTAGGTGGAGTATTAAAGAAAGGGTTTATTTTTGATGATCTTTATGCGGTTCTAGTAACCGGGTTAATAATTGGATTGTTGATATGGGTTGTTGATTTTTTAGTTTCCTTTTTGAAAAAGTAATTTATGAATTGATGAGGTGTTTATGAAATTAAGCAGTGTCCGTTTCCAATATAAAAATAAAGATTCCAAAGAAATTATTTTATCAGAAAAAATCAATTTGGATTTAACCGAGCGAGGTAAAACAATTATTGTTTCTCCTGATATTAATTTTTTATATGAATTTGGCTCAATATTAACAGGCAGATCGAAGCCATTTGAGGGTGAAATAAATAATTTAAATATCGGCGAATCTGTTTTTATTGTTCCAGATTTTGCTGCTTTTCCTTGGATGACCGTCAAAGAGAATTTGCTATCTGTAAATAGTATTATTGATGATAAATTAGTAAGTGAATTTGGTTTAGATGCATATTTAGAAAATAATTTTGATGAAATGAGTTATGGATTTAGACTTAAGTTAGCAATGATTATGGCACTGATGGCGAAGAGGGAAAACGTAGTTATATTTAACCCGTTCAAATACATAAAAACCTCTTTTTATGCTATTTTTATGGATGATTTGGAAAAAATGAGGTTGAAAGGGGTAAGAGTTATTGTACTATCAACCGAAGCTAAAAAAGAATTAAAATTTAATAGTGAATATCATTTGCGATAAGCATGTTAATACTTTAGGGTCTTATTTCATAACCTATTGATATACAACGAATAAACATAGGTCATATAATAAAGTACTTGACAAAGAAAGCAATAGATTTTATATTGCAATTATATTTCAATCCAGTGGAGTTGTAGTGAGAAAACCAATACTATTAATATGTGTTATTGCAACAATAGCATTGATTCCATCATGTGGAATTTTCAATAGTGCAACAAGCGAAAGCAGACAATTAACCAATCAAGATACATTATCACAAGTAGATTCTTATTCAGTAGTAAGCGAAATGCTAGAAAATGCAAGGCAGGATTACGTCAATGCACTTTATCAGCAAAAATTGGGTTTTAAATCTGAAGCGTTGGACTATTATGAAAAGGCACTTACAATAATTAACAAATTAAGTTATTTCCCTGAAGTGGAAGATAATGAATCATTCTTAGAATTGGAGAATTCCATTGTAGAGGATTATCAAGGATATGTCAATAGTCTTGATGAGCTTCCTGCGAATGCATCCAACAGTGCTTTAGAAGAATGGTTAAGTAAAAAAATTCCGGAAATAGATATTGCCGATGATTCTCTTGATAATAAAAATGTAGTTTCAAATATTATTCGGATAGGCGATTTCCCACTAGAAGTGAATCAATATGTAGAACAATATATAGATTATTTTACAGGCAAGGGAAGCAAGTATATAAATTTATGGTTGTCTAGGTCAGGCAAATATTTTCCCTTAATGGCTTCGATATTTGAAAAAGAAAAAGTGCCGCAACAACTATTATATTTAAGTATGGTTGAGAGCGGATTAAACCCAACGGCAAGATCATGGGCAAAAGCAGTTGGTTTATGGCAGTTCATAAAGGGGACAGGAACATTATATGATTTGAAAGTGGATTTTAATATAGATGAAAGGCGTGATCCTGAAAAAGCAACCCTAGCGGCTGCACGTCATTTAAAAGATTTGTACTATTCATTAGGTGATTGGTATTTAGCTTTAGCTGCGTATAATAGCGGTGAAGGAAGAGTACGTAAGGCAATGAGAAGAGCGGGTTCGAGTAATTTCTGGGAGATTCGTCAACATCTTCCAAAAGAAACTCGTAACTATGTCCCACAATATATTGCTGTTACTTTAATAGCAAGTCAACCCGAAAAATATGGTTTTACGGATGTTCAATATGAAAAACCACATGAATATGTAACCCATAATATTGATGGCTCGATAGGACTTAACATGCTTGCGAAATGTGCAGGTATAAGTGATGACTTATTAAAGGAGATGAATCCCGAATTAATTCAACCATTTACTCCAGCCAAATATCCAAATGGATATCCTCTTAAAGTACCGACACTAACTTATGAACAATTTGCAAGCAATCTCTCATTAATTCCTGAAGATGCAAAACTTCAATATATGGTTCATGTTGTATCAAAAGGCGAAACACTTTCAAGAATAGCTGCCAACTATCAGGTTTCTACTAAAAGATTAGCATCGGTAAACTCACTTTCAACTAGGTCAAGACTAAAATCGGGGACTGAGATTAAGATACCTTTAGAAGGGTATTCGGATTCAGATGTTGAATTGGTATTAAATACAGATTCTATGCCAGCCATTGAAGAACAAATTCGAGATAAGAATTCAGAAGCACCTTATCAATTACAGCAGATAGCTCAAGTAGATGCATTGGATCTTGATAGTGATAGAGAAGATACCGAACCAGTTCAAGTGATTGTGCCAGAGGGTAAAACCGCTATCACATATACTGTTAAAGCAAAAGACAATTTAATGGCAATTTCAGATATGTTTGATGTAAGAGTTTCAGATTTAAGAAATTGGAATAATTTAGCTTATACATCAAGAGTAAGAGTTGGACAGACAATTAGTGTTTTTGTACCTGAGGATAAAGTTGAATATTATTCACAAATAGATTCGATGTCTAATTCAGAAAAAGAAAAATTAGTCGATGTACAAACAGAAGATACTTGGGTTGAACATAGAATCAGAAATGGCGAATCACTTTCAAGCATAGCCACTAAATATGGTGTTACTATTGCACAGTTAAAGGATTGGAATAATCTTAGTTCTGATAGAATAGCAAGAGGGAAGAAACTTTCAATTTATTCGGGATCGGGAGACTCTAAAAATCATAAGACTTCGGTTGCATCAAGCGGCAGAACAAATTCAACTGTAAAATATAAAGTAAAAAGAGGCGATTCATTAGGTGAAATTTCAAAGAAATTTGACGTAACAATTGCACAGATTAAAAAATGGAATAAATTAAAAAGTAATAAAGTATTAATCGGAGATAATCTTGTAATTCACGGTACAGAGCAAGTTTCATCTCTCGGTGATAACAACAAAAAGGTTACAAATGATGTTGTAAAGTATAGAATTAAATCCGGTGATTCGATCGGAGAAATAGCTGAACAATTCAAAGTATCAGTAAGTGATCTTAAGGACTGGAATAATCTTTCTTCAAATAAAATAATTACGGGAAAAACTTTAAATATTTATTCTAATACTAGTAATCAGGTGAAATCATCTTCAAATAATAAGGTTTCTTCTAATAGTACTACTGTACATAAGGTTCGTAATGGTGAATCTTTATGGACAATAGCAAGAAGCTATAAAGTATTAGTTTCTGAAATAGTATCATGGAATAATTTGAGCAATAATAAAATTAAAACCGGACAGACGCTAAAAATATTTAATTAATAAATTTATACATAGTCGTTAGGGGTGCTTCAATTACATTTTGAGGCTGAGAGCAAACCCTTGAACCTGAACTGGATAATACCAGCGTAGGAAAGCGGTAGGAATAATTAAGTTAGCCGTTTTCCCAAAACGGCTTTTTTATTTCGGAGGTTATATGAAATACTTAATTATTCTTTTAATCTACTTTACCATTCCAATTCTTATTTTTCCGCAAGGCAGGGTAATATCAGGAAAGATAATTAACAGTGAAACTAAAAAAGAACTCCCATTTGCTAATATTATTTTAATTGAATCAAAAATTGGGACTTCATCAGATGAATTCGGAAAATTTTTATTAAAAATACCTAAAGAATACTCGAATGATAAAATGAAAATAACCTTTGTCGGGTTTGAAGAAAAAATAATAGACCTTTCTAAATATCAAGATGAATCAATAATTAAATTAGATCCAATGGTAATTCCTGCTCAATCGATATTAGTAAAAGGATTTTTATCAAAAGAATATTTCCCGGCATTAAGCATGAGTGAGATAAATAAGTTAAAAATCAAAAATGAATATACGGTGCAGGATATACCCGAGTTCTTATCTTCCATTCCGTCTGTATCGCATTATTCGGAAAATGGTAATGGAATCGGATATAATTATATAAGTATAAGGGGATTCGATCAAAGGAGAATTTCAGTCTCTATAAATGGTGTACCGCAAAATGATCCGGAAGACCATAATATTTATTGGTTAGATTTCCCTGATATTATAAAAAGTACACAATCAATTTATGTACAAAGAGGAGCGGGAAGCGGTATAATAGGATATCCGGCAATCGGAGGTGCAATAAATATTATTACTTCTAATTTCTCCGAAAAACCTCGATTAGAATTTGAAAGTACATTAGGGAGTTACAATACCAATAAGATCGGAGTTTCTGCATCAAGCGGAATTTATGACGATGGTTATTCTTTTTATATAAAGCTTTCTCGAATTAAAAGCAGTGGTTATAGAAATTCTAGCTGGACTGATTTAAAGTCATTCCATTTCTCGGCTGTTAAATATGATTCACTGATGACTAATCAAATAAATATATATGGTGGATTTATAAAAGATGGACTTGCTTATACCGGATTGCCAAAATTTGCTATAAAGGATCGTGAATTAAGAAAATCGAATTTCTCTTATTGGGAAGAAGATGTAAATGGACTTTCATATTCATTAGAAAGAAAATCAAATGAGATAGAAAATTTTTTTCAGCCTCATTTTGAATTTCTTAATGAATTAAAATTGTCGGATAAACTCACACTAAATAATACTTTATTTATGGTAATTGGAGAAGGATATTTTGATTATGATGCTTCATGGGCAGATACGAATTATTTTAGATTAAATAGTGAGTATGGATTCTCTCCTTCTAATCCCACAAATTCAACTATACGTGCAATGGTTAATAATCTTCAGTATGGATGGCTTCCAAGGCTATTAATTAAACATAACGGAGGCGAATTAATTTTAGGGGGCGAATTAAGAAAACATTCTTCTAAGCATTGGGGAAGTATTTTATATGGAGCAAATTTGCCTGATGAAATTACATCCGATTATAGATATTATTACTATGAAGGAGGTAAAGATATTATAAACTTTTTTGTAAATGATAAATATGAATTATCAGCTAGGATAAATTTATTCGCCGAAGGGCAATTAGCTTATCATAAATATAAAATTGGGAATGAAAAATTTCTAAATAATAATTTCTCTATTTCGAATCTTTTTTTTAATACAAGGCTTGGAGTTTCCTTTAAATTAAATGGATCAATAGATTTATATTCTAGTTATGCTAATGTAACACGAGAACCTAGATTAAAAAATTATTATGATGCAGCAGAATCTAGCGGGGGAGCAGTACCGCAATTTAAATTTACTAATGGTAATTATGATTATTCTGAACCGTTAGTTAAACCTGAATCAATGTCAAGTTTTGAATTGGGAATTAAATATGATAATGAAAATATTTCAACTACAGTAAATAGTTATTATATGAATTTTAGCAATGAAATTGTAAGTCAAGGACAGATCGATCGATTCGGGCAACCGATTACAGGTAATATGGACGAAACAACCCATTACGGAATCGAATTAATGATGAACTATAATCCTATATCAGCACTTCAATTTGATTTCTCTGCTTCATTCAGCAATAATTATATAAAGAATGGCTCTACTTATATTTACTATTTACAAAATGATGATTATCTGCAAACTGCAAAACTAAAATTGAATGATAATGAGATTGCTGGATTTCCCGATAAAATTATTAATACTTCTATAACATATAAATGGAATTATTTTTCTGTTAAATACAATATACGATATCAGGGAGAAATGTTTACTGATAATTATGGTAATAAATTAGCAAGTTATAGAAAAATGTATCCTGCTATTACAGATTATAGCGATAACAGAGTTGACCCATTTATAGTCAGTAATCTGGAAATAAATTCACGAATAGAACTGCCGGGATTAGTCAAAGAAGCAGAATTAATTTTACAAATCAATAATTTATTTGATAAATTATATGCACCTTATGGAATCGGTAAAGAATATTTTCCATCTGCTACAAGAAATTATTTATTAACATTAAGAGTAAATTTAAAATAAGATGAATATAATAATCGGGAATGGAAAATGTCCTAAAAAAAAAGAAATCAATTATCTTAAAGGAATTGGATATGAAAGAATTATATGTGCAGATGGAGGGGCAAATTATACTTTTAAAAATAAAATTATCCCCGATTATATAATTGGGGATTTAGACTCAATTAATAGAGAAGTTTATAAATTTTATAAAGACAAATCTAAGATCATTCAAATCAAGAGACAGAACGATACAGATATAGAAAAGGTAATAAAGTTTTTAATTTCCAAAAAAGAAAAGATGGCAATTATATTGGGTGGGACGGGTGATAGAATTGATCATACAATTTGTAATCTTAGTATAATTTACAAATATTTTAGTAAGATAAAACTTTCGGTATTACACGAGAATACCATATTAATTCCAATTAGCGGAGAAAAATCTTTTAAATCATTCAAGGGAGAATTAGTTTCGTTATTTGGTTTTGATAAAAGAGGAAGAGTAACAACTAAAGGACTAAAATATAGACTCAATGATGAACCCTTGGTATTCGGTATAAACGAAAGTTTAAGTAATGTATCTACTACGAATAATTTTACTATTAATTCGCAAGGGGGAATACTCTTTCTTGTACGAAATTATGAAGATATGAAAAAGTATGATCTCTTTTTCTAATTATGATATT
>CALDDL010000351.1 GCA_937936675.1 uncultured bacterium | reverse complement strand
AAAGCATTCTCCACACCGAGCGCACTTTCTATTATCGGCATCAAGAATATTTCATTTTTGATTTTATATTCTTTTTTGAGTGAATTGATTTCATTCTCCACATTTCTAATCTGTTCGGCAGTTTCCACTTTAGGGACTAAAACAATATCAACACCATTCGGAATAATATATTTCAAATCATCTAAACCTTTAGGCAATTGATTAATGCGAACCATTCGTTCGCAGCCATAGAAATCAACGGTTCTAAGAGCATTGCGAACTAATAGTTGAGCAGAATCTTTTTCATTCGGGGAAACACTATCTTCCAAATCCAGAATGATTCCATCGGGGCTATGGAGACCGGCATTGACAAAAAATTTCGGTTCATTACCCGGAAGATAGAGACGGCTTCTTCTTAATCGGTCTTTAGTCGTGCCTATTAATTTTTTCTTATTAAACGGCATGAGAAATTCTTTTTTTATTTCGGGGAATAATCGTTTGATAGCCGTTTCCATTCTCGCCGCAAGAGTGAAAGGGAGAGCACCATAATCTTTGATTGTAACAATAGCATTTTTAATTTCAAAAAAATCTAAAATCTCCTCTGCCTGAAATAATATAGCATTACGATATAGAGCGATAACTTTGCTTTCCAAAGTTATTTCGATACCGCCTTTAGTTTTCTTTTCGATTTCGATGAAGCAGTCAGACCTTACCTTATCACCGAGATGACCTGCACTTGCTTTTTCCATAATCATATTCCTTAATTGATACTCAATTTATTCATAAATTCTTTTGCGCTAAATTTCTCGGCATTAAATACCATCTCTTTAATCTCATTTTGTCTTGCTGAAGAAAGGAGAGAAGAAGTAAGAGCATTGAACTTATTATCCAAATCTTCTATAGACATCGGTTCTCTCGGATCGCCTTTCGGATATTCAAGATATTCCGAATAAGTTTCGCCTGATTTGGTCGTGATGACAACTTTAGAAGGTTGTTTAGCAGGGAACATCAATTCAAATTCTTCCGATGCTTCACCTTTTATTCTATCGATTACTTCCCAAATACGAGGGTCTTTTAGTTTTTCGTCACTGAAAGATTCAGTAGTGATTTTATGATCAACCAAAGCGGCGGCGATGCAATACGGGAGAGAGTGATCTGCAGTTTCTCTTGATTCGGGACGATATTTGTGCGGATCGAATAATATATCGCAAGCACGTGCAATTGTTGTAATTGTGGCTAATTCAATCTGGTCATAACTGATATTATTTTTCTTTACTATATTAAGAGCGGCGGAGATATGAGTGTGAGTTAATGCTTCAGTAGGGAATGCTTTCATACTGCATTCGAGAATCTTAAAAGGGTTACCGTAATTTTTAGTCATCATTTCGATATCCCAAGCCCATTCCTCGGCACGTTCACGTCCTTTCATAAGAATTGGAGATACTGCTTGTTCCTTTACATCCCAGCCGAAGAAACAATCCATAAAACCTTCTTTGCCTTCGAATACAGCTTCTGTTCCGGTATAACCTTTTTTAGCCATAAGAGCCGCAAACACACCTGCTTGAACAGCCATTGGGTCAACTGTATTTTTCATCATCGTTAGTTTACCTGCGGTGGGGCAACCGATAGTATGGTTATGCGACCCGTTAATACCAATAGCATTCACCATCTGTTCAACCGTCAATCCTAATATTTTACCAGCAACTAAAGGAGAAACAAATTGAGTAAGAGTAGCGTGATGCCATTTCCTTTCTCTTACTCCGGGTTTAGCAAATTCGCATAAACGCTGTTCAAATTCATAAGCCAATACAATTGCTACGATTACATCTTCCATTGATGCATTCATCATTTCCGCTGTGGATAATGCAGCGGGGATAATATCTGATGGATGGCTAGGATCATCTTTCCAATATATATCATTAAAATCTAATGAGCGAATCATCAATGAATTTACTAATGAAGAGTTTACTGCGGGGATTTTATCTCCGAATCCGATTACTGTTGATTCCTGTTTTCCGCCCATTTCATTATAAATATCTCTTATTACATTTACGTCTTTAGTATTCATCGCACCTAGTGCGCATCCGATCGAATCATATAAATATCTTTTCACTTCGTTTATTACATTTTCAGGAAGATCTTCATACTTCAAATTAACTGCATATTCTGACATTATTCGAGAAATTGTCTTTCCCATATCTAATCTCCATTTTATAAATTATTTATTATCCAATTTTCTAATCCACCCATTACAATTAGCTCCTGAGCAGCAACACCCACGGGACTAAAGCTAAATATATGTCCTTCAAATTCGATTGTCGATTTTCTAAAATTCAGTTTAATTTCGGAATTAATCTTTATCGATAATTCTTCTTTGCCATAAATATCATTAAGGTGTTCATAGAATTTAGGGCAATCGACAGTTAAGAAGCCATTATTGATTGCATTGCGTTTATAGGTTTCGCTGAATGAACCTGCAATCACCAATTTAATACCACGATATTTCAGAGCGGTTGCGGCTTGTTCACGTGAACTTCCTGTACCGAAATTATAACCGCTCACGAGTATATCACCGGTTTCAACAATTTTCCCAAATTCAGGATCATAGTTTTCCATAACTACTTTAGCTTGATCTTCCTTAGAAAAATCATCGTTATAAGTATATTT
>CALDDL010000350.1 GCA_937936675.1 uncultured bacterium | reverse complement strand
GCACAAATTGCCTTTTTTTCTCCTACTCTCTGTCTAATTTCTATAATCTCGTTTTCGACAAAGTTATGTGGAGTCCAATCACCTTTACAACCACAAATATTAAAAACAAAGTTGCTAAGAATTTTTTTACCTTCGATGGAATGAACAACCTCCGGATGAAACTGCACTCCGAAAATATTTTTTTCAATATTTGATATAGCGCAAATTGGAGAATTATCGGACTTAGCACTTATACTAAACCCACCGGGCATTTTTTCTACAAAATCGCCATGACTCATCCAAACAGTTGATGAATTCAAAACATCTTTGAATAATGCAGAATGCTCAATAAGACTTAATTCTGTTTTACCATATTCTCTATGCGAAGCCGGTTCAACCGAACCGCCAAAATTTAATGCAATTAATTGTAATCCATAACAAATCCCTAATATCGGAATTTCAAGATCAAAAATGCGTTTATCTATTTGAGGAGAATCGATATCATAGACGCTCATTGGACCGCCGGATAAAATAATCCCCGATGGTTTTTCTTCTATAATTTTTTCTATTGGATATGTGTGAGAGTGAATTTCGGAATATACTTTCATCTCTCTAATACGGCGTGCTATTAATTGGGTGTATTGAGAACCAAAATCTATTATTAATATTTTTTCTAAGTGGAGCATCGGATAATTAACCTATTTGAATAATTTCAATACACCAAGATAAAAAAAATTCCTGCCCTTTAATAAGAACAGGAATTAAAAAAATTCTATCCTAATAACTCCTTGTAGGATTGAGAATCAAGCAAGGCATCTAATTGAGAAGGTTCAGTCAATACAACTTTAATAATCCATCCCTCGCCATAAGGATCAGAATTGACAAGTTGTGGCTCATCATTAAGCTTAGGATTAATTTCAATTACAGTACCGGAGATCGGAGCAAACATTTCACTTACAGTTTTCACGGCTTCGATAGTACCAAAAGATTCACCGCCAACTATTTCGGATAGATCAGGCACAATATCAATAAATACGATATCGCCTAATTCACCCTGCGCATAATCTGTTATTCCTATATATGCACTATCACCATCAACTTTTACCCATTCATGATCATTTGTGTACTTTAGTTCTGCTGGAACATTCATAATAACCTCAAAATTATTTTAAGTGTTTTTCAATAAATGATGTATCAAAATTGCCATTTACAAATAGCTCGTGTTCAAGAACTTGTTGATGGAAAGGAATAGTTGTTTTTACACCTTCAATCTGAAATTCTTCAAAAGCTCGTTTTGCTCGAGCAATGGCATGTTTTCTATCAGTTCCCCAAACGATTAATTTAGCAATTAAAGAATCGTAAGTGGGAGGGATAACATAGTCATTATAAATATGTGAATCAATCCTGATTCCAAAACCGCCAGGGAAATGAAGATATTCAATTCTACCGGGTGAAGGGCGGAAATTATTTGCAGGATCTTCGGCATTAATTCTAAATTCAATTGCATGACCACGCGGTGCTTTTGGATAATCCGCGATGCTATTCCCCGAAGCCACTAAAATCTGTTGTTTAATTAGATCTAGATTCCTCACCATTTCAGTAACAGGATGCTCTACTTGAATACGAGTATTCATTTCAATAAAATAGAAATTCATATATTTATCGACAAGGAACTCAATAGTGCCTGCACCTCTATATCCAACTGATTCAGCACCAAGAATCGCTGCCTGCCCCATTTGCTCGCGGACTTCATCTGTAATAAATGGTGAGGGTGATTCTTCGATTAATTTTTGATGGCGTCTTTGAATAGAACAGTCTCTCTCGCCGTAATGATATACTTTACCATCGACATCACCAACAATTTGTATTTCTATATGCCGTGGATTTTCAATATATTTTTCGACATAAAGTTCGGGATTGCCAAATGCGGCTCCTGCTTCGGTACTAGCATTTTGAAATGCTTTTTCAATTTCGGATTCCTCAAATACAATTCTCATTCCTTTACCGCCGCCGCCTGCCGAAGCTTTTAGCATTACCGGATAGCCAATTTCCTTGGCAACAATTTTAGCTTCTTCAATATCTTTAATAGCTCCATCACTACCGGGAACAACTGGGACACCAACTTTTTTCATTGTCTCTTTGGCAGCCGCTTTATCGCCCATTTTCCTAATTGCATCACCGCTAGGTCCGATAAAAGTTAATCCGGATTCTGCACATATATCGGAGAATTCTGCATTCTCGGCTAGGAATCCATAACCCGGATGAATAGCATCAGCTCCGGTAATTTGAGCTGCCGATAGAATACTTGAAACTTTTAAATAGCTCTCTTTACTTAATGCAGGACCGATACAAACCGCTTCATCGGCAAAAACAACATGAAGAGCATCTCTATCTATATCAGAATATACTGCCACCGTGGGAATGCCAAGTTCTTTACATGTACGGACAATCCTTAAAGCAATTTCGCCACGATTTGCGATTAAAATTTTCTTAAACAAATTTTTCTCTTCCTTAGTACTGATTACGATTTTTCAATCAAAAATATCGGCTGATTATATTCAACCGGAGATGCGTTTTCCAAAAGTATTTTTACTACTTTTCCGCTTACATCGCACTCAATTTCATTCATTAGTTTCATCGCCTCAACGATACACAAAACCGAACCGGGAGAGACTATATCACCAACCTGGATATATGGATCAGCATCCGGTGCCGGTGCTCGATAGAAAGTTCCGACTATTGGAGATTTTATTTCGTAATAGTTTGAGGATTCATTCTCTTTTGGGGGTAAGTTAGGACTGCTAGCAGGGGCTTCCGTAGGATTATGCACTTGCATAGCCGGTCTCATTTCCTGCATTCCCGCATAAGTTACTGTTGTCTGCTGGTTAGTTGCCTTGGAAATTTTTAATTTAAGATCTCCTTCGTGAACCGAAAATTCTGTAATTTCACTCTTTTCGACGATCTTAATAAGTTGTTTTATTAGATTTATGTCCATTAATACCACTATTTAGTTTTTAATTCTTTCGACGTACGAATGAGTTCGTGTATCTACTTTTAAAAGTTCGCCTTCATTTACAAAAAGAGGAACGTTAATTTTTGCACCTGTTTCTAAGGTTGCCGGTTTCATTACGTTAGTTGCAGTATCGCCCTTGAAGCCTGGTTCTGTTTCAATAACTTTTAATTGAACAAATATTGGGACTTCAGCCGAAATTATCTGTTCTTTATCATCCAACAATAATTCTACGGTTTCGCCTTCCTTCAGAAAATCTTCTCCACCACCAAATAAATCTGCTGCAACATTCAACTGCTCATAATTTTCATTATCCATTATTACGAGCATATCACCATCTTTATATAGGAATTGGTATTTTCTTCTTTCGACTCTGATAACATCAACGGATTCACCTGAGCGGAATGTATTATCTAAATTTCTGCCTGTCTTAAGATTTTTTAGTGTTGTTCTTACAAATGCTCCGCCCTTGCCCGGCTTAACATGCTGAAACTCTACTATTACATAGGGATCATTTTTGAATCTAATTATTAATCCATTTCTGAAATCTGAAGTATCTGCCATAAATTCTCTCTAGTTTTTTAAATATATTTATGACTTGATATAAAAATCAAGTTAAGTATTGGTTAAATTTCAATAATTAAATTAAATGCCTGCTTTCACTAAATATTTATCAACTTCGGTTGTGATGCCTGCATTTTTATAATCTTCTTTAATCTGTTTTAAGAGTGTGATAGCTTCTTTATTTTTTTTAAGTGCAATTAGATTAGCCGCAGCTCTTAATAAATATTCCGGGTTAGAAGGATTAATTTTGGAGACTTTAGCCGCATCTACTAAATTATCATGAGCATCTTCATATTCTTTTTTAGTTTCTTGAACATAAGCTTTACCTGCTAAAGCGGCAGCAACTAAAAGAGGATTGCTTCCGGAATAATCATTATACTGGTCATAAGCTTCGTCATATTTACCGGTAGCAAATAGTGCGTGAGCGTAATAGATCCGTGCCGTTTCACCATTTTCTGTTCCGCCATAATTCGAAACAATTTCTTTTAGCCCGATGATATTATTCTGTTTCTGCCCTTCGATTGCTTCGGCATAAGCACCGGTTTCGAGAACGGGTACTACTGCTGTTAATAATTCTGAGGCTTTAACGTTATCATTTGCTTTTTTATTCATATATAAAATTGTGCTTACGACAACTAAAGCAACAACTGCAACACCAATTAGAATTTTGAACTGGTATTTCTTATAAAAATCTAAAGCCTGATAGTAAGTTGTAACAAGAGTATCTTGTTTCATCTCTTTTTTTGTTATTTTTTTCTTTTTTTCTAGCACTTTTGACACCTATTAAATTTTTAGCCAAGTAATTTAATAAATATTATGTTCCAATTCTAATGTGATTGGAAAAAATCCAAGCATTTTGATTAATGAAAATTTCTACTCTATACGCTCCCGAAGAGGTTACA
>CALDDL010000349.1 GCA_937936675.1 uncultured bacterium | reverse complement strand
CTCTCGGATTGCCCAGATACTGATACCAAGCGAATAGAGCAGCACCGAGACTACCACCTGCATCACCCGCCGCCGGCTGAATCCATATATCATCAAATATATTTTCTTTTAATATTTTTCCATTTGCTACGCAATTAAGTGCTACTCCGCCGGCGAGCACTAAATTTTTCTCACCCGTCTCCTTCTTAATGTGCCGCGCCATCCTCAGCATCACTTCCTCTGTAACGTCCTGCACCGAGCGAGCTAGGTCCATCTCCCTTTGAGTCAATTTTGATTCGGGTTTCCTCGGCTCACCGCCGAAAAGTTTATTAAAATTATTATTCGTCATCGTAAGACCCGCAGCATAATCAAAATATTTCATATTCATCTTGAACGAGCCATCTTCTTTTAAGTCCATCAATTCGCTTAGGATGAGATCTACATATTTCGGCTGACCGTAAGGAGCGAGACCCATAACTTTATATTCACCCGAATTGACTTTGAATCCGGTATAATAAGTGATAGCCGAATAAAGGAGTCCGATAGAATGAGGAAACTTAATCTCGCTAAGGATATTGATTTTATTGGCTCGTCCGATGCCGAAGCTTGTGGTAGTCCATTCCCCCACTCCATCGATAGTAAGGAATGCGGCACTCTCGAAAGGCGATGGATAGAACGCACTCGCCGCATGGGATTCATGATGCTCGGGAAAAATTATTTTGCCTTCATACTTCAATTCGTTTTTTATAAGCTCCTTCATCCAAAGCTTTTCTTTAATCCAAAGGGGCATCGATTTAATAAATGATTTTATCCCAATCGGCGCAAAGGCAATATATGTTTCTAATATTCTCTCAAATTTGAGGAACGGTTTATCGTAGAAAGCAACGAGATCAATATCAGCGATAGAAATACCTGCCTCATTGAGACAAAAATCGATAGCATTTTTCGGGAAACGGTGATCGTGCTTCTTCCTCGAAAAGCGTTCCTCTTGAGCTGCGGCTATAATTATTCCATCACGGATTAATGCCGCTGCGCTATCATGATAATATGCGGATATACCTAAAATATTCATAAATTTAAGATACGATTTTTACATCTATCTTTAAAAATCCATTTTAATATTTGTGGTGGGAAAATGAATAAAGAAGTGAAGAAAAAAGCTCCGGTCTGGTTCTATCTCGT
>CALDDL010000348.1 GCA_937936675.1 uncultured bacterium | reverse complement strand
CCTTTCCAAAGTATTCTACTCAAATTATGAATTTAGCTAATCAAAACGCAGGCGGCACACGTCCTAAAGTTGTAGGTCAAATGAGTGACTTAATAACTGAATTTCCAGGTAAGACTCTTGAGGCTTGGGAAAAGTGGTATTTAGAAAAACATCCTAATGCTTTAGCAGATGCCACTGAAAAGACCTATTCTATGATTCAAAATTTACAACAGGTTATTACTTCTATTGATAAGGAAATGGTCAGACGTTATCTATATGACCTTCTTATAAATAAAACATTTACTGGTTTGAAATTTCAAGAAATTATTCTAGAACATGTTGCCAGACATAAAAATACTAACTATAGTAACTCAACTCCAATAGAAGAAGCAAAGGGTATTGATGGCTATATAGGAGCAGTGCCTGTGAGCATTAAGCCTACTTCATATAAAACTAAAAATCTACTTAATGAGGTAATAGAAGTATCTTTTATTTTTTATGAGAAAACTAAAACTGGTCTTTCAATTGAATTTGATTTCTAATTTAAATTTTATCCCATAAATCTATGAAAAGCACAGGCGGTCCGTTAAATTATGTCAATGGGCATTATGCTATTTCTGATCCTAAAAAATCAGTTCCCGTTATTGCCTTAATTTATAAACACAAGCCAAAAAGTAAATCGGAATTGGAATTATTAATCGAATATCACTTCAAAAATAAGTGTAGTTGTGGTATAATTAGTCAGGGGACAATTATTGATTTTGGCACTAATTTATACAATGCCCACTTAAAAGAATATGGTGTAGAGAAATTTTCTCTACAAGAATGTATTGCTTGGGAATATGAGCTCTTTATTACGAATTCTATGAAAGGTGCATTTATGGAAGAGAAGGCTCTTACAATGTTAAGTACATCTTTTCCTCTTCTAAAAATAACTCGCGCTTCAGGTTTCTTTGATGAAGATTTACGAATTGACCTTATTATTTATAAGGGGGATAAAGTTGTTTGCGGTATTCAAGTTAAACCATCCTCTTATTTGAATATGAGACAATCCATAATCAATTATAACTTATCTTGCAATTCTAAATGGTCTAATGTAGTTTTATATTTGGTATATGAAAATGATATATTTTCTAACTTTCAGTATATCGTAAATTCTATCAATCAATTTATTGTTTCATTAAAATAAGGTCTCTTTTTCATTTTTTAAAAATGTCGGGTTATTATTATATTCTACAGTTATTGTCCCACCGGACATCTTAATTTTTTCAATAAAATCAAATTTGATCTTTTTTTCTTGTTTTGTCTTAATTTCAAATCCATAATATTCACTAATATATTTAAATTCTGCCGCTTTATCTGTTTTTGATTCATTAACATATTTAATATGTTTTTTTATTCTCTCACTTATAACTTCATTATAACTATTTTGCAACGATTGATAATTTTTTCTTTTCATAGTTTCTACAAAATGTTGATCCTTTTCAATTCCGATGCTATTCCTTCCTAGTAATATAGCTGCATCCGTTGTAGTTCCGGTACCTAAAAATGGATCTAAAACCTTATCCCCCTTGATTGAGTACATTGCTATTAATCTAAGCGCCAATTCCAAAGGATATGCCCCGCTTCTTTCTCTACTTGCGCTATTATTTAACTTTTGTTTTATTCCCTTAAATTCCCATACATCTGAGAACCACATATTTCTTTCTTCCCAAAAAAATGCACTTTCTTGCCTTATTTCTTTATCTTTATTGTTAAATTTTCTTCTGTCTCCTTTCCGGAATAATAGAATATATTCATGCTCTAAAGTAACATAGGCTCCTACCGGGTACATTCCTGATCCCATATATTTATTTGGTGCATTTGTTTGCTTTCTCCAGATAATATTAGGAATATTTTCAAATCTCATCTCTAAAAACTTTTTTATAATAACAGAATGGTTTGAATATAATTGGAATTTCTCATTTATTGTTCGTACAGCATCTCCTATATTTATACATACAATTCCTCCCTTTTTTACTACTCGGCCAATCTCTTCCCATACTTTATCTAATTCTTTGTTCATTAATTCAAATGCTTTTATTCCGTTGCCACCTTCTATTTCTTTTCCTATTTCTTCATTCATTTCTGAAAATATTACATCCCACATTTCTATCATTGGATATGGGGGAGAAGTAACAATTAAGTCAATAGACTCATTTTCTATAAATTTCAAATTTCTGCTGTCTCCGCATATTATTTCATGATTTGTTTGCATAATTTCTCCTTTTTCAGTTGTTCAAGTTAAGGTATATTTTGAATATTTGATATACCTAACTTATTTTGTTTCTATCTATAAAGGCATGTTTATTTATTCATCTGATGATTTCATACTTTTGTTACTATTTTGTTACTATCAGTATTGCTTTCAATTGCATTATACCTGTATTTTCTTATAATAACACACGAAATTAAGCTAATTTTAATGAACGTTCATGACTCATAATCAGAGGGTCGTTGGTTCAAGTCCATCCGGGCCCACTTCAAAACCTCGTTTTTTATACCGAAAACGAGGTTTTTTCTTCTAAACCCTCACCACATGTCCGAGATTGTGGCTAAAATTGTGGCTAAATTATCAATTCTAATTTAGAAATGCATTCCATTAATTATATACATAATATTTTTATAAATCTGAAAGACATGCAATGTTCTGATATTTTTCGTTCAATACTTTAGCAAGGAGCAATTTCCATTTTCTTATTATCATCATAAGGGAGGCTTCTTTTTAGATTAGTATCTAAATCTGCGATCAAGTAATCAACTGCATTCGGGAAATCAAAAATTACAGGCATTCGATGGTGAATTGTTGATATAAATTTATTTGGGTTAGTTGTAATTAATGAGGCATATCGATTTTTCTCTTTGTCTATATAATATAATGCCGGTACATAAAAAATATTTTTATCAGGAAGTGATACTCGATATTTAATTTTCTTTTTGCCTTCAGTTTTCCATTCATAAAATCCTGTCATAGGTACAATACATCTATTTTTATCGTATAAATTTTTCCAATATGGTTTTTCTTTTATTGTTTCAATTCTGGAATTAAAAATAAAAGGAGAACCTTCCTTAAATCTAAATCCCCAATTTATTTTGCCAAGGTGATAAGACGACTTATCATACGTAATTGATAATATCTTTTCTGTAGGGCGAATATCAAAAATTGAACGTGTCTCTATTTCGTTATCTACAATTAACGGAAGCTGAAGTAAACGAAATTGTTCTATGATTGTCTGTTCAATTTTTTTAGTTTCAAATCTACCACACATATTTTTTCCTTTTCAATCATTGAAGCAATATAAAAATTTATTATTTATTAAGAAAAGGAGAATTTCTAAGATTACCGGCAGTAAATCATCCTAACTCAATTATAGGTTTATTACTTATTAATTTTTAACAGGGTTTTTTCTTTTTCACTCATTGTGGTATATTTAAATTATAAATATAAAAAGACTTGTGGTATGAAAAAGAAAATAATAATAATCGGTGGTGGTTTTGGTGGTTTGAATGCTGCTAAAGAGCTTGATGATGTGGATGCAGATATATTATTAATCGATAAAGCAAATCATCATCTATTCCAACCTTTGCTTTATCAAGTTGCCTCGGCAGCTCTATCGCCCGCTGATATAGCTTCTCCCATTCGTGCAATTTTAAGAAAACAAAAAAATATAACTGTACTTATGGGTGAAGTAATAGATATTAATATTGAATCAAAGAAAGTTTTTACGGAAGATTCGGAATACAGTTATGATTATTTAATTCTCGCACCAGGGAGTCGCCACTCTTATTTTGGTAATGATGCCTGGGAAAAATTTGCACCCGGTCTTAAAACAATTAATGATGCAATTACAATACGTCAGAGAATTTTACTTTCATTTGAAATAGCCGAAAAACTACATCAAAAATCTGAACAGGAAAAATATTTAACTTTTGTGATAGTAGGCGGAGGACCAACGGGTGTGGAGATGGCAGGCGCAATTGCTGAAATCACAAATAAAATTTTGCTTAAAGATTTTAGGAATATCGATTATTCAATGACAAAAATTATACTTGTCGAATCATTAGATCGAATCTTGACAGTATATGATCCTGAATTAAGCGAAGTAGCTCGCAAAGATTTAGAAAAAATGGGAGTGAATGTTCTTCTCAACACACGTGTAACAAATATTGACGAAAAAGGAGTATATATTGATGGAGTTTTAATGGAAACTCCTAATGTAATATGGGCAGCAGGGAACACCATTCCTAAAATTACAAAGACATTAAAAATTGATACTGATAAGGCTGGTAGAATAGCAGTAGAAAAAGATTGTTCGATTAAAGATCATCCGGAAATTTTTGTTATTGGCGATGCTGCTTCTATTGTTTATCAAGGACAGCCTCTTCCCGGAGTTGCACCTGTGGCAATTCAGCAGGGCAAATTTGTGGGCAAAACAATTGCTAACGAATTGAAAGGAAAAAGTAGGGAAGAATTTCATTATTTCGATAAAGGTAATCTAGCAACTATCGGCAGAGCTAAAGCAGTTATGCAAATAGGGAAAATAAAAATATCTGGTATGATTGCTTGGATAGCATGGATATTTGTTCATATAATGTATCTAATTGGTTTTAGAAATCGTTATAAAGTTATGTCAGAATGGATTTGGTATTATTTCACTTATAGGCACGGTATGAGACTTATTACATTTCTCAAGAAATAATTATTTCTTCTCAGCAAATTATATTTCCTTCTAAATGTATTCGACCACATTTGAATTAGAATTTTCACTACATGTAAAGTAGGCAAAAATTTTTGTAAACTAAATGTAAATTCCCGAATATTATTGATAACAATTCAGTAATTATTTAGAATAATTTTATTAATAATAAGTGGAGGGTTTATGTGGCATTCATTTTATCCAAGTGGTGCATTCGGGTTCTTGTTTTATTTAGTAATGCTTGTTTTATGGATTTGGGCTTTATATGATATATTGACTAGCAGTTTTTCGGGAAATAAAAAAATTATATGGGTACTTGTGGTTATATTCTTGCCAATTCTTGGAACGATATTATATTTTTTGATTGGGCGGAATCAAAAAAGTCTGCTTTGATATTGCACAAAGTGAAATTAAATTATATATTTGTTCTTCCGTTTTGAAGTAAAAATTAATATTAGTTAATTTTTTGTAATGTTTGCGCCGGGATGGCGAAATTGGTAGACGCACAGGACTTAAAATCCTGTGGGTGGAAACGCCCGTGCCGGTTCGACTCCG
The DNA here is from genome assembly GCA_937936675.1 of uncultured bacterium. Taxonomy (GTDB): domain Bacteria; phylum Bacteroidota; class Ignavibacteria; order Ignavibacteriales; family Melioribacteraceae; genus BRH-c32. The sequence goes on along the minus strand of CALDDL010000348.1, from coordinate 13,713 downwards.
GCTCTCGGTACAACATTATTTTGTTATTTTGTTTTGTAGGATTTCATTTTTTGATCTTATGGGTTCTTAGCTCAGTTGGTTAGAGCGTCTGCTTGACGTGCAGAAGGTCATAGGTTCGAATCCTATAGAACCCACTTAACCGGAGTTAGCTCCGTTTTTTTTTAAATAAAATTATGGCTGAAAAAATTAATATAACATTCCCGGATGGTTCGGTAAGAGAATTTGATAAAGGAATATCTGCTTTTGATATTGCTAAATCTATCTCTAATCGTCTCGCTGATGAAGCTCTTTCTGTTAAAATTAATGGTGAAGTAAAAGACCTTAATACAATCATCAACGAAGATTCAAAACTGCAGATTCTTACATTTGACGATCCTGATGGCAAAGATACTTATTGGCATTCAACTTCACATTTAATGGCGCATGCCATTGAATCGCTTTTCCCGGGTGCTAAGTTTGGCGTAGGTCCTTCTATCGATGGCGGTTTTTATTATGATATTGATATTGATAAAAATCTAACCGAGGAAGACCTTGTAAAAATTGAAAATAAAATGATGGAGATTGCAAAAAGCAAAAATCCATTCTGCAGAACTGAATTAAGTAAAGCTGATGCAATCAGGTTTTTTGAAAACAAAGGCGATAATTATAAATTAGAAATACTTAGTGAACTTGATGATTCTAATGAGATAATTAGTATTTACCAAGAAGGTGAATTTACTGATTTATGTACCGGTCCACATCTTCCGGATGCAGGCAAAATAAAATTTGTAAAACTTCTTAGCGTTTCCGGTTCATATTGGAGAGGGGACGAGAAGAAGCAGAGAATGCAAAGAATTTATGGTATCTCTTTCCCTAAGAAAAAAATGTTGGAAGACCATCTTAATTTCTTAGAAGAAGCTAAAAAACGAGATCACAGAAAACTCGGTAAGCAGCTTGATCTTTTCTCTATTCATGAAGAGGCAGGTCCCGGTTTAATTTATTGGCACCCAAAAGGTGCAAAAATTAGAAACGCTATCGAAACTTTCTGGAGAGAAGCGCATCTTCAAAATGGTTACGAATTGCTTTATACTCCTCATGTCGGTAAAAGCTGGCTTTGGGAAACAAGCGGTCATCTTCGTAATTATAAAGAAAATATGTATGCTCCGATGACTCTTGATGAACAAAGTTTTTATATGAAACCGATGAACTGTCCGTTCCATATATTGATTTATCAAACTGCACTTCGCTCATATAGAGATTTACCATTTAGATGGGCTGAATTAGGAACTGTTTATCGTTACGAAAAGAGTGGTGTTCTTCATGGACTTTTAAGAGTAAGAGGATTTACTCAAGATGACGCTCATATTTTTTGTACTTATGAGCAAATTGAGGCTGAGATTAAAGAGGTTGTTCGTTTCTGTTTGTATATGTGGAAGTCATTTGGCTTTGAATCGCTAAAGTTTTATGTAGCTACAAAACCGGAGAAAGCCGTAGGTGAGGATTCTCTTTGGGATGAAGCTATTGGTTACTTGAAGCATTCATTAGAGGATATGGGTATTGAATATGATATGGACGAAGGTGGCGGTGCATTCTACGGTCCTAAAATCGATATTAAGATTAAAGATGCATTAAACCGTGAATGGCAGATGAGTACAGTTCAGTTTGATTTTAATCTTCCTGAACTTTTCAAGATGTCATATATTGGTGAAGATGGTAAAGAGCATAGACCATTTATGATCCATAGAGCATTATTAGGATCATTGGAAAGATTTTTCGGAGTTTTAATTGAGCATTACGGTGGAGCATTTCCTACATGGTTAGCTCCGATTCAAGTTGCAATTATACCTGTTTCTCAGTTATATTTAGAGTTCGCACAAAAAGTTGCTGATATTTTGAAAGAAAACGGTATATTTGTAGAATTAGATAAACGAAATGAGAAGATTGGATACAAGATACGTGAATGGGAAACTCAAAAAGTCCCTTATATGTTAGTTGTAGGTGAGAAAGAAGTTGAGGCTAATTCAGTATCTGTAAGACAGCATAAAGTTGGCGATAAAGGAAGTATGTCAATTGAAGCTTTTACCGATATGGTAAAAGAGGAAATAAAAAACAAAGTTAATCACATATAGAGAGGTATTACATTTCACAAATTAAATATCGTGTAAATTACGAAATTAAAGCACCTATGGTAAGGTGTATTGATGCTGATGGAGAGCAGTTAGGTGTAATAAGTGTTAAAGATGCAGTAAAAAAAGCTGAAGAACGGGAAATGGATTTAGTGGAAATTGCTCCACAAGCTGATCCTCCGGTTTGTAAAGTAATTGATTTCGGTAAGTTTATTTATGAATTGCAGAAGAAGGAAAAAATTCAGAAGAAAAAGCAGACCGTTACAATCCTAAAAGAAATAAGATTGCATCCAAATACTGATACACATGATTTTGAATTTAAGGCAAGACACGCTGTTAATTTTGTTGAAGAAGGTAATAAAGTTAAAGTCTCTGTAATATTTAAAGGACGTGAATTAGCATATACTGAAGTTGGCGAAAAATTACTAAAAAAATTCATTGAAAAATTAGAAGATGTAGCTAAGGTAGAGCAAGAAATTAAGTTCGAAGGTAAAGCAATGACTACCATCTTGGCACCTACTAAAAGTAAAAAGAAAAAATAGAGCAAGGGTTATAAAAATGCCTAAAATGAAAAGCAACAGAGGAGCTGCAAAAACTTTTAAGAAAACCGGTTCCGGAAAGATTAAAAGACACAGTGCGTACAAATCTCATATCTTAACCTCAAAGACTACAAAGAGGAAGAGAAAATTAAGAATGACCGCTTTAGTGGCTAAATCAGATGTAAGAAAAGTTAAAATAATGATTCAATAACAGGAGTTGATTAAAAATGCCTAAAGCCAAAAATAACGTGGCATCCCATAGAAGACGTAAGAGAATGATGGAGCTTTCTAAGGGTTATTGGGGTGCTAGAAAGAACGTTTGGACTATTGCCAAGAACCACATTGAAAAAGGTTTAGTTCATGCTTATAGAGACAGAAAATTAAAAAAGAGAACATACAGAGCACTTTGGATTACTCGTATTAATGCTGCTGCAAGATTAAATGGTACTACTTATTCCCGTTTGATTCACGCTTTAGATAATAAAGGTGTTTCAATTAATCGTAAAGTACTTTCAAATTTAGCCGCTGAAAATCCAAAAGCGTTTACTGATATCGTTACTTTTGTAATGAATTAATATTAATCCCTCCGAAAGATTTCTTTTTTATGATTTCCTCGGAGGGAATTTTTTTAAATATTTGGATATGCCATGGAACAGAGAATTATTGAAATTGGCGAAAGTTTCACTAAAGAATTAGATATTGTTAAGACATCAAAAGACCTAGAGAATATTAGAATTAAATTTCTCGGAAGGAATGGTCTCCTATCTCAATTATTTGAAGATTTTAAGTCCCTACCCAAAGAAGAAAAACCGAAATTCGGACAGACATTAAATATCCTTAAGAATACTCTTCAGAATAAATTTGATGAAAAATTTAATGAGGTATCTGAGGGTGAGAAATCAGAAAAGTCATTTATCGATTTTACACTTCCAGGGAAAAATAAATCGAAGGGGAGTAAACATATTCTTATTCAAACTCTTGATGAGATTAAGAATATTTTTAAAGGATTGGGTTTTTCTGTTGCCACAGGACCTGAATTAGAATCGGATTATAATAATTTTGAAGCATTAAATTTTCCGGCAGATCATCCCGCACGAGATATGCAGGATACTTTTTTTGTTAATCCCGATTTCCTATTGCGTACTCATACATCGCCGGTTCAAATAAGAACCATGCAAAAATATGCTCCTCCAATTAGAATAATTATACCGGGTAAAGTATATAGAAACGAAGCCGTAAGCATGAAGAGTTATTGCCTTTTCCATCAGGTTGAAGGGCTTTATGTTGATAAAGATGTAACTTTTGCAGAATTAAAAGGGACACTAGTTTCGTTTGCAAAGCAGTTATATGGCAATGACATTCAATATCGTTTTAGAGCAAGTTTTTTCCCGTTCACAGAGCCGAGTGCTGAGATGGATATTTGGTGGCAACCTGCAGGAAAAGAAGGGCGCTGGCTCGAAATACTCGGATGCGGCATGGTGGACCCTAATGTTTTGAGAAATGTCGGCATCGATCCTGAAGTTTATTCGGGTTATGCTTTTGGAATGGGTGTTGAACGCATGGCAATGAGAAAATACGGTATTAATGATATAAGAAATTATTTTGATAATGATAAAAGATTCTTAGAACAATTCTAAGTTGAGGTATTAAAAAAAGTGAAAATCTCATTTAATTGGTTAAAAGAATATATTGATCTTAGCGGCATTGAAATCCAAGAAGTAATAGATAAAATTACACTTGCCGGCTTAGAGATTGAAGAAGTGATAGATCAATCCAAGATGTTTGATAATTTTGTGATTGGTCATATTAAAGAAGTGAAAAAACATCCGAATGCTGATAAGTTGCATCTGTGTATTGTATCCGATGGAGTAAATGATTTAAAGATAGTATGCGGAGCTCCGAATGTCGCCGAGAATCAAAAAGTAGTCGTAGCAAAAATAGGAGCTGTAATTCCTGAAAACAATTTTGAAATCTCGAAAGCAAAAATCAGAGGAGAAGAATCCTTTGGTATGCTTTGTTCAGAGCGGGAATTAAATATTAGTCCAAATCATGATGGTATTCTTGTCCTCGATAATTCATTAGAAGCCGGCACTACAGCTGCAGAAGCAATTGGACTAAATGATGTTATTATTGAAGTAGCAATTACACCAAATCGACAAGATGCACTTAGCCATATCGGTTTCGCTCGCGATTTAGCGGCAATTTTTAATAGACCTGTAAAATATCCTTCGCTAGATATGAAAGAAATCGAAGAAGAATCAAGTTCACTAGCATCGGTAGAAATTTTAGACCCTGATTTATGTCCTCGATATGTTGGTAAGGTTATTAAGAATGTAATTATTAAAGAATCACCCGAATGGTTAAAAACAAGATTGAAGAGTATTGGTCTAAGACCGATTAATAATGTTGTTGATGTAACAAATTTTGTTATGCATGAAGTTGGGCAGCCATTGCATGCTTTTGATTTAGATTATTTATCCGGAAATAAAATTATTGTAAAAAAAGCAGGAGATGATAAAACATTTACCACTCTTGATTCTAAGAAAAGAGAATTGCAAAGTACCGATTTAATGATCTGCGACAGTCAAAAAGCAGTGGCAATTGCTGGAGTAATGGGTGGAGAAAATTCTGAAGTTACACTCAAAACAAAAAGTATTCTTATTGAGAGTGCATTTTTTAATCCAAGTTCTATAAGAAAAACTGCAAAGAAGCTAGGACTTCAAACTGATGCTTCATATCGTTTTGAAAGAGGGACTGACCCTGATATTACTGTTTGGGCAGCTAAACGAACTGCGCAATTAATTCAGATGACTGCCGGTGGCGATATTTGTAAAGGTGAAATTGATGCTTATCCCATTAAGTTTGAGCTTAAAAAAGTAGAACTAAGATTTGATAGAATTTCTAGAATTCTTGGTTACGAGATTCCAAGTGAAAAGGTAGTAGAGATTTTAATAAATCTTGGATTTGGAATTGTATCAAAGAACGAATTATCCGCAACTCTTACAATTCCTATTCGCCGACATGACATCGAAAGAGAGATCGATTTAATTGAAGAAATAGCAAGGATTTATGGATATGAAAAAATCCCAGATATTGAGAGAGTGAAGGTAACTCTTGAAGCTAAGTTTGATGAGACTGAATTCGAAAATAGTGTAAGAGAAACTCTTAATGGTTTAGGATTTTATGAGATAATAACTAATTCATTATTGAGTGAATCGGTTGCCGGTCGATTTGGTAATTCCATCGGAGTATTAAATCCTCAAAATATGGATATGTCAAATCTTCGTACTTCTTTACTTCCCGGAATGCTTACGACAATTTCGAGAAATATAAAAGTAAAAGAGAATAATTTACAGTTATTTGAAATTGGGAAAGTTTTTAATAAAAATAGCGATGTAATTAAAAGTTTTGATGATTTTTCGGAAGACTCTATGCTTCTTGGTATTATTACAGGAAAATCAATTGATACGGAATGGTATTCTAAAGATAGTTTTTTCGATTTTTATGACTTGAAAGGGTATGTCTATCAATTCCTAAAATCAATCACAGATAAAGATATTGAGCATATTTATATTAGTGAAAGCAATCAATTATTTGAATATTCAGTGAAGTTAGAATTGGACGGTGAAGAATTAGGTGTTATTGGCAAATTAAATGATGAACTCATTGCTGGTTATGACATTGAACAGTCGGTCTTCGCTTTTAGTTTTAATTTAGAGAAACTCTCAATTATCCCGGTAGAAGAGAAGAAATTCAAGGAATTATTGAAATATCCTAAGGTATATCGAGATTTAGCATTTGTAATTGATAATAATATTACGCATAATGAAGTATCAGAAACTATTAAAAGTGGAAGTTCTAAGTTATTGCATAATATTAAGTTATTTGATATCTTTCAAAGTGAAAGTTTAGGCGAAGGCAAAAAAAGTCTTGCTTTCCAATTAGAGTATTATGATGAAACACGTACTTTAACTGAAGAAGAGGTTGAGAAAGATTTCAAAAATATTATTAAGAGTGTAGAAAAGAAATTTAATGCAAAACTAAGAGGATAAGATTGCCCGACGCTTCCAAATATGATCTATTTATTGATGAATTAAATGCCTTAGAAAAGCAGGTATATTATTTCATTCAATCTAGCAGTGAATTGGAAGAAGCCAATAATGCATTAAAGGAGAAGTACAATAAGATTAAGAATGAAAACTTAATTCTTACTGAAAAAATTAACGAATTAGAAAAAAAATTAAGCGATCCTTTAGTAAAAGGAGTAAGAGAGCTTAAAGATTCTGTTAAAGCGGAGGGCAAGGAAGATTTGAAAAATAAAATTGATGAATTAATCGAGATAATCGATTATCATTTGCGTTCTTAGAAAAATTGTCTTTAACGGATAAGACATAAAATGGAAAAAAAGAAGCTAAAAGTAAAAATATTTGACCAAGATTATTCTCTATTAGTAGAGAACGAAGAGGTTGCCAGGGAATTAGCAGAATATGTTAATGAAATGATGGAAGATACAAAAGAAGAATTACCGGGACAGCCAAAAGATACTATAGCAATAATAGCTGCGTTAAATATAGCTTATGATTTATTTGTTGAGAAGAATAAATTTCTTGAATTTAGCATACAAGCGACAGATAAAATAAAAAAAATAAAGCTTCTAATGAATAATTCCAAGTTTATGTCCTCCGAATAATTTTACCGCGCTGCCGATTCGAATATAAAAAAGAACTAATGTAAAACTACAAGGGTTATTGACTTGCGGCGTGTATTACAGGCCTCAACCTGTTTAGGCAGGTCCGTCTTTATTAGACGGCTAGTGGAAGTAAAAAGCGTTGGGCAATTTCCCGCACTGTGTAGGTAGGGTTCTTTCTTACTTACCAGGTCGGCAGATGCGGCTTTAATTTTCTATTTATGGAGGTATATTTAATGGAGAACATTATTGTTCTTATTGTTGTTGTTTTAGTTGTCGCTGGTGTGGCTTTTTATTTTGGTTGGTTTGTTAATAATAAGATCGGTTCTAATAGTATTTCAAGAGCAGAAGATGAAGCTAAACGTATTAAGGAACAAGCTCAGAAATTTCTCGAAGATGCTGAAAAAGATGCTAAACATATAAAACGTGAAAAACTTCTTGAAGTAAAAGATGAATGGTTAAAGAAGAAACAAGAATTTGATGCTGACGTTAATACCAAAAAACAGAAACTGCAAAGTCAAGAAAAACAACTTGAAGTAAAAGAAGATTCGCTTAATAAAAAAATTGAATCGGTTAATTTAAAAGAAAAATCGATCAAAGATTTAGAAAATCAGCTTGCTAAATCGAAAGAAGATTTAGAAAAGAAACATGCTGAATTAGATAAAAAGATTTTCGAGCAAAATGCTCGTTTGGAAAAGACTGCCGGACTTACTTCAGACGAAGCAAAGAAAATGCTTGTAGAAAATATGCTTAGCAAAGCTAAATCCGATGCCGCTCAATCAATCAAAGAGATTCGTGATCAGGCAAAAGTTGACGCTAAAAAAGAAGCTCAAAAGATTGTGGTACAAGCTATTCAGAAGACCGCCGTGGATCATTCGGTCGAGTCAACCGTATCGGTTGTACAAATACAAAATGATGAAATGAAAGGCAGAATCATTGGACGTGAAGGAAGGAACATACGTGCATTTGAAGCTGCCACCGGTGTGGATGTTATCGTGGATGATACACCTGAAGCTGTTATCCTTTCAGCATTCGACCAATTCAGAAGGGAAGTAGCACGAATTTCATTAGAAAGACTGATCGGTGATGGAAGAATCCATCCTGCAAGAATCGAAGAAGTTGTAGCAAAGGTGGAGCAGGAATTAGATGAAGAGATTCAAAAAGAAGGTGAAAATACACTAATTCAATTAGGTCTTCATGGGCTACATCCTGAATTAATAAAGTATGTCGGCAAAATGAAATACCGTTCCAGCTACGGTCAAAACTTATTGCAGCATAGTATTGAGGTTGCATATCTAACTGGTGTAATGGCTGCTGAATTAGGATTTGATGTTAATCTCGCTAAGAGAGCGGGTCTATTGCATGACGTAGGTAAAACAGTAGATAAAAATATCGAAGGTCCTCATGCACTCTTAGGATATGATTTAGCTAAAAAATATAAAGAGCATCCAATTGTTATTAATGCAATCGGAAGTCATCATGAAGATATTGAAATGGAACATCCGATTTCTGCATTGGTTCAAGCAGCAGATGCAATTAGCGGGGCAAGACCCGGTGCAAGACGAGAACCACTTGAGAGTTATGTTAAGAGATTAGAAAATCTTGAGACCCTAGCCAAATCGTTTGAAGGAGTTGCCAAAACTTACGCAATTCAAGCAGGCAGGGAAGTTAGAGTGGTTGTAGAACCTGATAAAATTGATGATATCCTCTCTGATAGATTAGCTTACGAGATTTCACAAAAGATTCAAGAGGAGATGCAATATCCCGGACAGATAAAAGTTACCGTGATAAGAGAAGTAAGAAAAATTGCTTATGCAAAATAAAATATGAGAGTGCTTTTTATAAAGCACTCTTTTAAACTATATCTATATGCCTTCAAAATCAATATTAGTTGGGATAACCGGTGGAATTGGATCAGGGAAATCTTTAGTATCTAAGATGCTGATTGAAAACGGTTTCCCGGTACTTGACGCAGATTCTATTTCTAAAGAATTGGTTAATTCTGATCCGAAAATCAAATCTTCATTAATAAGAGAATTTGGTCAATCAACCTATAAAGAAAATAAACTGAATACTAAATATCTCTCCGATCAAGTATTTGGTGATGAAAAAAAATTAAAAACTCTCAATTCTATTACCCATCCTATAATTATTAAAAAGATAGAAGAACTTTCCGCAGAATTAGCAATAAATAATAAAATTGTATTTGTGGAGTCTGCATTAATCTTTGAAGCAGATTTTGAAGATATTTTTGATTATATAATTCTCATTTATACCGAAAAAGATAAGCGTATTGAAAGAGTAATAGAAAGAGATAAGACGACAAAGAAAGAAGTAGAAAAAAGAATTGATTCTCAAATAACAGATGATGAAAAAAAAGGTTTGGTAGATTTTGTAATTCAAAATAATAGCACAATAGAGGAATTAAATAAGAAAATAGACTTTGTTTTAATGATACTTAGATCGATAAATATAAATAAAAAGGATAGCAAGGTCTAAGCTTGATTTAGAGCTGTCCTTAGACTAATTTTGAAAGTTAAATCAATGAAAAAGGTGCATCGTGAAAATGCTTAATCAGTTAATTGTATCGGCAGTGAAATTAATGCCGAAAGCTATTGTAAAGATTTTTGCTCAAAAGTATATGGCCGGTGAAAAATTAGAAGACGCTGTTAAAGCTGTAAAGGTTTTGAATGCTAAAGGTATTGTTGCTACTATGGATGTTTTAGGTGAAGCTATTAAAAACAAAAAAGAAGCTGAGGATGCTAAATTAGAATGTCTTCAAGTTTTAGATGCTATTCATGAAAATAATCTTAATAGTAATCTTTCGGTTAAACCCACTCAACTAGGATTAATAATCGATCCTAATTTGTGTTACCAAAATTTATGCGAAATTTTAGATAAGGCGAAGTCTTTAAATAATTTTGTAAGAATTGATATGGAAGATTCTCCAGTTACGAGTGATACTATCGCTCTATTTAGAAAACTTAGGGAGAAATATGATAATGTAGGAATTGTTGTTCAGGCATACTTAAAAAGAACTTATGATGATGTTGTTGCTCTTGATAAAGAAGGTACAAATTATCGTTTATGCAAAGGTATATATGTAGAACCTGCCGAAATTGCTTATAAAGGAAAAGAAGAAGTTAGAGATAATTTCTTAAAAATTTTAAATCGTATGTTAGATGATGGGAATTATGTCGGTATTGCTACGCATGACGATCCCTTAGTAGAGGGTGCTTATAAAATGATAAAAGAAAAAAATATTGATAAGAGTAAGTTTGAGTTCCAGATGCTCTATGGTGTAAAAGAGGATTTGCGTGATAGAATTAATAATGATGGATATAAGATTAGAATATATGTTCCTTTTGGTGAACATTGGTATGCATATTCTATAAGAAGATTACAGGAAAATCCTCAACTTGCATGGTATATTACAAAAAGTATTTTTTCATTTAGTTAATGATTGTATTAGGATTAGAAAGTTCGTGCGACGAGACATCAGTCTCGATTATTGCTGATGGTGTGATAAAATCGAATTTAATATCTTCTCAAGATTTTCATATAAAGTACGGCGGGGTAGTACCTGAATTATCCAGCCGTGCTCATTTACAAATTATTAATCCATTGGTAAAACAATCATTAAAAGAAGCAAATATATCTCTTGAGGAAATTGATTTAGTTTGTGCTACCGCAGGACCGGGATTAATAGGTGCATTATTAATTGGTCTTACTTATGGTAAAGCATTAGCTTATGGAATCGGCAAACCATTTATCCCTGTCGATCATGTCGAGGGGCATCTTTTCTCCGGATTTTTAATGGAAGAAAAACCTGAATATCCATTTCTATCTTTAACTGTTTCGGGTGGACATACTCTCTTATTGTTAGTTAGCAGTCCTATTGAAATCAAAAAATTAGGGACAACAATAGATGATGCAGTAGGCGAAGCTTTTGACAAAGTTTCCAAGATGCTCGGATTTGGATATCCCGGCGGTCCAAAAATTCAAGAAGCTGCTTCTAAATATTCAGGCGAATTAATTCCATTCCCGATTTCAAATACAAAAGGGGAATTTGATTTTTCATTTAGCGGAATTAAAACTTCTGTACTCAGATTTATTCAGAATAATTTTGATAGTGCAGAAAATCTAATTCATTCGGATAAAAATATGATAGCGGCATCATTTCAATATTATGCTATCAAGGCATTAATCCAAAGGGTAGAAAAGGCATTAAAAAATTATTCAGTCAATTCACTCTCTCTATCGGGAGGAGTAGCGGCAAATAAATTATTAAGAGAAGAATTTTCTCTAATCGCAAAAAGAAACAATAAGAAATTAATTATTCCTGATATTCAATTTTGCGGAGATAATGCCGCAATGATTGCATATAGAGGTGAGATGCTTTTTAAAGAAGGGCTTTCATTTTCAAGTGAATTAAATGCATATCCAAGTCTTACATTTAATAAATTGATAAGGTAGTAGAAATATCAAAACGAATCATAAATTCATTTTATTAACCAAAAGAGAACTTAAGTCAGTTATCTATTTTTTCTTTTTAATAGTAGGAATTCTTACTTATATATTTTTCTTTCCTAATAGTTATTATTTCAAGCCCAAGATCACTTTAGATATTAAACAAGGTATGAATTTTAATGATGTTTTAGATTCATTAAAATCAAAAGGTGTTATTAAAAATAAACTTTCTCTTAAATTTGTAGCCTATATTTATAATGCTGAAACAAGAATTAAAGCAGGTAAAATTGAAATACCAAATGCTTTATCTAATGTAGATTTAGTTGAGTTACTATTAACGACTACAAAAAAAACTGATAAACTTATATCTATCGGAGAAGGTATTTGGCAAAATAAACTAGCTAAGTTATTCAAGGATTCGCTAGGAATTGATTCTTCAAAATTTATGAGACTTTCGAAAGATAGGGCGTTCTTACATAGCATCGGTTTTGAAGGTGATAATATTGAGGGGTACTTACTTCCCGAAACTTATTATTTTTACTTAGATTCATCTCCACAAAATATTATTAAGAAATTATATTCCTCTCAAAACAGTTTTTTTAATAATTATATTAAAGCAAAGGGATATAAGACAGATTTGACAAGACATGAAATTCTTACTATTGCTTCAATAGTTGATGGTGAATCGAATAAGTCAAGTGAATTCAGAACGATTGCAGGTGTTTATTTAAATCGGCTTAAAATCGGCATGCCTCTACAAGCTGATCCCACAGTTCAATATTTGATTAGGGAGGAAAGAGGAGACGAGTTATATAGAAGAGATTTTCTAATAAAGAGTGATTATAATACTTATTTGAATCGGGGATTACCACCGGGTCCGATAAATAATCCGGGTAAGGAGGCAATCTTAGCTGTTATTAATCCCGAGAAGCATAATTTTTTGTATTTTGTAGCCGATGGTTCAGGAGGACATGTTTTCTCTTCATCATTTATTCAACATCAAATTAATGTAGGTAGATATAAAGCATGGCAAAGAAATTCAAAATAATTTTATTCGGATTCATTTTAATATATGGCTGTGCAAATCAGTTACCTCCCGGCGGAGGTGAGATTGATAAAATCCCTCCTGTAATTTCAGAAACTTATCCTATAAATGGTACTACCAATTTTAATGAAGATTATATTGAACTTACTTTTTCTGAATATGTGGACAAAAGGACAGTTAAGGAATCGTTATTTTTTGCTCCCTCAATTGGAAATGATGCAGAATATTCCTGGAGCGGTACTACTGTAAAAGTGTATTTCAATTCAGAATTGAAAAAAAATACTACATATACTGTAAGCATCGGTTCAGATGTAAAGGATATTCACAACTCTAATAAAATGGAGAGCCCGTTTAGCCTTGTTTTTTCCACGGGACCAAAAATATCTAAAGGGAAAATAAATGGGACCGTATTTTCTGACGACACAGAAAATGTTTTTGTTTTCGGCTATAAAATAGAAAATGAAATTCCTGATATCGATTCGGTAAAGCCTGATTACATTTCTCAAGTGGGCACTAATGGTAAATTCTCTTTTGCCGGTTTAACTGAAGGCAAATATTTACTGATATCCATTATTGACAAAATTAGAAATCAAATTTTTGATAGTGAAGAAGACCAATATAATCTATCTTGGAAACCTGTTGAATTGGAAAATGATTCGGTAGAGATTAATAATGTAGATTTCATTTTAATGAAAGAAATATCGGTCGTTAAATCGATTATAGATTCTACGAAAGAGGCTGAAGAAGATACAATTCCACCATCATTAAAATCACTTATAACAAAATATGATGGAAATAAAATCGATTTTGAGGCTCCGGAATTTTCATTAGTTTTTTCTGAAAAAGTGATTAATGATTCATTGAGCA
>CALDDL010000347.1 GCA_937936675.1 uncultured bacterium | reverse complement strand
TCTACTAATGGATTAATCCATAATGCAGTAATACCGAGATTTACAAAGTAATCTAATTTATCGATAAGTCCTTGAATATCGCCACCATATCGTCTTTGAGTTTTCAAGGAATCAAATGGATCGTTGTATCCATCGATTTTATTATTAGAGAGGTCTCCATCTGCAAATCTGTCCGGCATTACAAGATAAATTATATCCTGATTTGAAAAGCCCTGAAAATTATTTTTATTATTCTCACGTTCCAAAAATGAATATTCAAATATGGCTTTGCTGCTCCCTTTTTTTAATATCAATTCATATTTACCCGGTTTCATCGTCTTGGGAATTGTTATATCAATAAAAGCATAAGATGAATTTTGTATTGAATTAATCTTATTAATTATCGGACCTTTAGGTGAGAACTCTGCACTAAAATCTGATAGATTATTCCCATAAATCATTAGTTGGATAGAATTTAATTTCATTCCTGTCCACCAATTAAGCGGTTCAATTTTACTTATTGAAATATCTTGTGCAGATAAACTAAGAGTAAAAAAAAAGAAAAATATTTTTAGCAGCTTCATAAAAATCCCTTATAAAACAAATGTATTAACAGAAATTACAAAATTATTATAACCAAAATGATTAAGTTTCCATGTAAATTCCAGTTTCAATGGAATAAGAATTTGACCAATACCAAAACCTGCTTCCATAAATGGGCGAGTAAATTCATTTGCCTTATTTATATATGGCATCTGATAGCTATCAGTTAATGCTCGTCTATTCATCTCTTTGCTTTCATTTGAAATAGAGGACCAACCAACGTTAAAATGCAATGAGAGTAATAACTGAAGATCTTCTAATACAGGGACGTTAAAGATGCGGAATAATTCATCGTTAATATTATGTTCAACATTCAGGGAAAAAACTTGATCTCCGAATACTTCGCCAATGCGAAGAGTACGAAAAGTAAAATTTTTACCGCCGCTTTCAATATTTCCCGCCAAAGCCCTCATCATCTGAATCGGAACACGTCCGTTTGAAAAAAGCAGATTGGTATTAACTGTAAAATTTGTGGATCGATACCCGGGAATAAATGCATAAAAATTTGAATTGTATTGTTGGTAAGAATTTTCACCAAGCGAAGAAGTAAAAACGCCACTAAGTAAAAAGAACGGGTCTCCGAATGCTGTTCTTCTTCTAAAATATCCATCTTCGATATATTTTCTAAAGTCTAAAGTAAATGAGCCCGTAACGGCAATATCATTGACCGGTGTAATTAGTCGATTTTCTCTATAAGTTTTTTGCTTATTAAATAGAGAGAAATCAGAATTATTAAAAGCATTCTGGTCTTCGCGATAAAAAAATCCTGTACCTAATTTTAAAATTGGGAATACCTGTTCATCAACCGAAAACTTTATTCCTCGCGTATAATAATAATCTCTGAAATCAACTTTAGTTATCCAGCTTAGTGCAGTGGAAGTTAATTTATTATATCTAGTTGATTCGCCAAAAAGATCTGTGATTTTATTAAATAAGCTAAGATTAATTTCACCTGTTCTATAATCACCAATATAATATTGTGCATTTAGGTCTTGCTTGAATTTTTTATCTGAAAGACCGTAAGAAAATCCAGTTGACCAATTGAATCGCTTATCGGATAGATTCCGTCCAAAGAATCCAAAATCGAGCGCATGTCCTTCGATCCTATTAAAATGATATATCCCCATTAAACCAGATAATGAAAAGTTGTCATCCAGATTAAGGCGAGTAGATAGGAACGAAAAATTATCCCAGAAAGTTCGGGGAATCGATTCTAAACTATCGATCCGTGCATAAGCTTTTATCTCATCGAGAGTATTGGGAATGGTTTGAGTGCTTTTCCAGTATGTTGAATCTTTTTTGTCGGCATCGGGAAGAACTTTTATAAGCGCCATATCAAATTTGTCTTCAGGAATATTGGAATTAATTTCGTAATCAAAGAAGATCGAATTTAATTCAAAGCCGAATTTAGCAATTCCCAAAACATTTCCCTCAGCAAAGATATGATAATCGATAGGCATAGAAATATTGTCTTTATATAATTGGAACTGCTGAAAGATATTTATGTTATCAAATATACCGCCGGGATTGGCTGCTCGATTTAGGAAGACTTCCAACTTTTCTAAATTGAAAGTTTTATCTGCGATATAGATAGTCCCATAAAAACCGGGACCAGAACGATCTTTAGTTTCAAAATAGATCTGATATACTGCCCGATTATCATAAGCCAAAGTATCTTTTAGATCGAAGTAATAATAATCGAGTGCATCTTCTGAAATGGGACTTGTCAATTGCTTTCCAAAGAACTGAATATCATCGGTATAAAAATTTTGGATCAATCTACCGCCGGTCAAAATATTTATTGATGATGGTGTATTCGAGCTTTGTTTACGGGCTAAGATTTCGTCTTTATATGAAGAGGGTTTTTGGAAATAACCGATACTTTCGTTTTCAATAATGCCTGTAATTTTAAGAGCACCTGTATCTCGAGTACCGATACCAAGACTAATGCTTCGGTCTTGAGCCGAAATGTTTTGAGTGGTTTTTATTAAACCCTTTGTGTATGCACGAAAGATATATGAATCAAGTTTTTCTTCTCTCTCTTTTTTTGCTTTCATCGCACGTCTAATAATTTCATTCGCGGGATTTTCTTTTGGGAGTACTGTTACTTCGGGCAAATTAATCGAAATCCTTTCTAAAGGAATCATTAAGTTTTTATTTGAATTAAGATTTACATTTATTGAGTCGGACTTGTAACCAATAAATGAAATAATAATTGTATAATTACCGGGCTTGAGGCGAAGCTCAAAATCTCCTTCAATATTTGAAGCTGTCCCTATAGATGAATTACTTACTCTAATATTAGCAAAGCTTAAAGCCAATCCATCTGTCTTGTCTAATACTTTCCCTTTGAGTGAGAGTTGCTGTGCCTCTAATATTATATGTGTAAAAAACAAAATAAGCAGAATCAAAAAAATTGTGGAATTTCTTTTCATATATTGGTCTCATGGTTTAAGTAAAAATATAACATTTTGCAGATATTTGTAAACTTATTGAATAGTTAATATGTTTCCATAAGAAAGGAGATTTCTATGAAAAAAGTAATTATAACGGGTATAACGGGATTAATTGGGAAAAATATAGCAAATAAACTTCTGAACATGGGCTATTCTATCGTAGGAGTAACACGAGACCCGGAAAAGGCAATGAGTAAGATTATTGGATTAACGAAATGCATTAATTGGAATGAGAAGGAATTAGCCGAAGAAATTAACGGTGCTTATGGAGTGATTCATCTGGCTGGTGAAAATGTAATGGCACGCAGATGGGACGAAGAACATAAATCGAAAATTCTTAATAGCCGCGTTGATACGACAAAGAAAATAGTGGGAATAATAAATTCAGTGGCTCAAAAGCCGAATGTATATCTGGGGGCTTCTGCTATTGGATATTATGGCGTTCAAGCAAATGAATGTGATGAATATTCAAACAAGGGAAATGATTTCTTAAGTGATGTGGTATCTAAATGGGAAGATGCTTCAGAATCTTTAATAGGCGTAAGAAGAGTATTAGTAAGAATAGGAATTGTTTTGGATAAGGATGAAGGTGCTCTTTCAAGCATGATAGTGCCATTTAAGTATTTTGTCGGGGGACCGATCGGTTCGGGTGAGCAGCCTTTTCCATGGGTACATATCGATGATATTGTAAATCTATTTATATATGCTCTTGAAAATGATCTCTTGGGAATTTATAACGGTGTCTCACCCGAATCTGTTACATTAAAACAATTCAGTAATGTACTAGGTGAAGTAATGCACCGCCCTTCTTTTATGAAAGTGCCGGAATTTGTAATAAAAGTTTTATATGGCGAGGGAGCCGATAACGTACTAAAAGGGGTGAAGGTAATACCAAAAAGAACCTTGAAGAGCGGATTTAAGTTTAAGTTTGCTTCTCTTCGTGATGCACTTCAAATGATTTTAAATCAATAAAGTTATTATATTACTGAATTAATTGTGGAGTTTATTAAATGGATCCGATTAATATAATTTTATTAATCAATTTAGTTGTTACAATGAGCGCTAATGCATCGGCGGCTAAGAGGGGAGTAAGAATTTCGGTATTAAAAGTAACAGAGCGACCGGAATCATTTCTTCAAAAATTACCTCCGAATATTTCTGCTCTTATTTTAATTTTAACCATAGTTGGAGCGTTCAATGTTTTCGCATTGTCTGAAGCATTCAAAGAGCAATTTGCAATTTGGAGATATATTGGTTTAGTTATTTATATAATATTCTCCTGGGTTCAAGTTATTTCTTTCAAAGAATTAGGCAATAGTTATGCTCAAGATATCGTAATTCTAAAAGAACATAAGTTGATCGAATCGGGAATTTATAAATACATTCGTCATCCCCAATATTTATCTCAATTCCTTAGCGATCTTGGAGCAGGTATTGCTCTTCTTAGCTTTGTTATTATACCCATAGTAATATTGGTCGAACTCCCATTATTTATTATGCGCGCATTCTTAGAAGAGAAAATTTTATTAAAGCATTTCAAAGAAAATTTTGTTGCATATAAAAAGAAAAGCAAATTTATGATTCCATTTATCGGATAATATGAAAAAAATTCTATTCATATATATATTGCTTTTGATTACTACTTCAATCGAAGCACAAAGGTTATATAAAATAAGTGTGGATAATAATGGTGTGCCCTCCACTCTCTCATTTGTCGTTAGGGAAGGTGTAACGTTTGTATCGCTTAAAGAAATGTCCACACTACTGAACGCTGGGATATATGTAAATGAAGAATCAAAAAAAATGGAACTAAAATTTTCCGAATATAGAATTAAGTTCACAGGAAGAAATCAGTATGTAGTAGTTGCCGGAAGGGCAATTGATTCTCAAGATGAAGCATTATTTCAGTTGCCTATTTCAACAATGATTATAGGCGATGATATCTTCGTCCCCCTCGCATATAGCATTGATTATTTTTCTCTAGGCTATGGCAAACAACTTTCTTTTAATGAATCTGCAAAGCAATTAAATATCACTTCAAAGAAGTATAATCCCGGTACTATGTTTGTGGATTTAACTAAACCCGAAAATGAAAAAGAATTAAAGGATAATAAATCATCTTCAAATGAAACCTCGAATTTATCGATTAAGGCACCTTCTAATCCGGTCGCGGTTACACCGGCTAATCAGAATCCCAC
>CALDDL010000346.1 GCA_937936675.1 uncultured bacterium | reverse complement strand
TCAATTCTAAACGCGAATATTCTTCTTCGGAAGCAGCATATTTTTTCGCTGCAATGAGCTTACCGCCTACGAATAATGGTTGCACTCCTATAAACGCAGCAGACTTATAATCTTGTTTTTTAAGTGTTTCTGAAAATGGAGGCAATAAATCATTTAAGTGCGCCGATGCTCCCAAAGCAACAAGATTCTTTTGCTCTGCTGTTAAAGCTGGCCTGCCCGAAAGCAATCCATAAATATTAGTTAATTCGGCTTGATTACTAGATTGCATTTGTATTATTACCTGCCTAATCGGATCGAGATCAATTGAGAGTGGATCGTTGAGATGAGTATATTTCCATTCAAGATCAATTGATGGGAGAAAATTTCCCCATGCAGCAAGATTCTCATCTTCTTTCTGTCTCAACTTCATTTCATATTGTCTTATCTTATCACTATTCTCTTGCGATATCTCAATTGCATCTTTTAGTGATAATGTAACATTATCTTGCGCATTTATTATTCCTGCTAGCAGAATAAACATCACAAAGAATCTAAAAATCTTCATAACTGCCTTTTATTAATGAATCACGGTTCAAAAATAACTTATTTTTTATAAGGTTGTCAATATTTTTTTTAGCTCTGTGGAAAATATCACAAACAAGATTATATAATGATAATACTTTGAGGATGTTTAACTAAGGTAATGATAGTTATTTATAATTAGGTATAATCTCTCGAGATTGGTAAAATGTAATTTGATGATAAGATAATAATAGTAAAATGGGGCTAAGAGTTAGCAAAGTTTTTTTATAGATAAAATTTAGTTATTTGTTACTTATATATCGAAGGCTATCGATGAAGAGCTTCCAAATAATTATTTGTTACGATTTATTATCTGCCAGTACACTATCGAAAAAAATATCAACGAAAAACCTTTACAAAATTTTATCTACCCATCCAGCCGCCATCGACTGTAATGACGGTACCATTTAAGTAATCAGAAGCAGCAGAAGCAAGGAAAACAATTGTACCCATTAAATCTTCAGGTACTCCCCACTTGCCAGCGGGAATGCGATCTAATATAGATTTGTTTCTTACGGGGTCTTCGCGTAAAGCTTTAGTATTATCAGTGGCAATATATCCGGGAGCAATTGCATTGACGTTTACACCCTTAGACGCCCATTCATTTGCAAAAGCCATTGTTAATTGCTTGATAGCACCTTTTGATGCTGCATATCCGGGAACAGTAATACCGCCTTGGAAAGAAAGAAGTGAGGCAATAAAAATAACTTTACCCGATCCTCTTTCAACCATTTCTTTTCCAAATTCTCGAGTTAAAATGAATTGTGAATTGAGATTAACATCAATTACTTTATCCCAATATTCATCAGGATGTTCGGCGGCAGGTTTTCTTAGAATAGTACCTGCATTATTAACAAGTATATCGATCTGCTGAAAATCTTTTTTGACGTCTAAGATAAATTTATAGACAGAATCTCTATCGGAGAAATCGCTATTATAAAAATGAAATTTTCTTCCTGTTGCTTCAATTAATTTAGAAGTTTCCGAGAAATCACTTTCATAAGAAACTCCAATAATATCAGCCCCGGCTTCAGCAAGTGCGAGAGCATAATATTGACCGATACCTCTGTTTGATCCTGTAACTATTGCCGTTTTTCCATCTAATCTAAATTTATCTAATATCATTTCTATTCCAAAATTATTTTAATTTATCCATAGGAATTGCATCCATATCATCAAAAACTTGATTCTCCCCGCCCATAGCCCAAATGAAAGTATAGCTTTGAGTTCCGCAGCCGGAATGCATAGACC
>CALDDL010000345.1 GCA_937936675.1 uncultured bacterium | reverse complement strand
AGTCTGCTTTGTTTAAGAACTTCGAGATCAACATCATGAACAACTACGGTCTCTATATTCGGCATACATTCGGCAGCAATGCCATCTCTGGCAAAGAAGAAATCCGATGGAGTTAGAATTGCCGATTGAGCATATTGTATATCCATATTTTCTACTTCAGGTAGATTACCTACTGTACCAGCCATGGCAACGAAAACCTGGTTTTCGATGCATCTTGCCTGTGCGCAATATCTCACACGCAGATAACCCTTTCTCTCATCAGTACAAAAAGGTACAAAAATAATCTGAGCACCTTTTGATGCCGCCATCCTCCCTAGTTCAGGAAATTCCACATCATAACAGATATTAATAGCTATTTTACCACAATCAGTATCAAATACTTCTAATGAATTACCGGCTTCTACACCCCACCATTTTTTCTCGTTTGGAGTGATATGTAGTTTATACTGTTTCCCTATTTCTCCGTTTCGTTTAAATAAGAAAGAAACATTATACAAATGATCATCTTCATTAATAAAATGAGAACCGCCAATTATATTAATATTATAATTGACCGCCAATTTTGTGAACATCTCCAAATACATTGGTGTGTATTGAGATAGTTCACGAGCGGCTAAGCCGGGGCGTTTTGTCTCTAAAAATGAAAGTAGCTGAGTAGTGAGTAACTCGGGAAATAAAATAAAATCACTCTTATATCCTGAAGCAACATCCACAAAATATTCACAATGTTTTGCGAAGTCTTCAAAGCTTTCTATTTTTCTCATTCCATATTGTATAACAGTAATTCTAACCGGTCTTGAATACGTATTTTTTTTATGTGGATGCGGAGCATAATTAATATTAGTCCATTCTAATAATGTAGCATATCCCGCAGATTCTTTATCACTCGTTAAATATTCGGGAATGACTCTTTTAAGAACAAAACCATTTGATAATTGTGTAGTTAAAACCGGATCATAAATTACTTTACGAGAAACTTTATCGATAAATTCTTCGATTGTAAGTTTATCTTTATACTTTATATATTCAGGAATTCTGCCGCCGACTACAATTCTCATTAAATTATGGTTGCGAGCTAATTCTTTCCTTGCATCATATAATCGTCTTGCTAATTTCATCCCTCTATATGCCGGATGTACCATAATTTCAATTCCGTATAGAGTATCACCTTCAGGATTATGATTTTTGATGTAACCTTGGCTGCTTATTTCATACCAACTATGACGTTCGCTATAAATATCCACATCAATTATCAAACTGGATGAAGATGCTAT